>PHDE01000047.1 GCA_002842505.1 Bacteroidetes bacterium HGW-Bacteroidetes-3
ATTTTTAATATCATTAAAAGTGTTTTACTTCATAAAAATCCTTTTTTTTTTAACTTTAAGTACTTCAAACTTTAGGCACTTTAAGTACTGATTAGTTACAAGTAAAATAATAAGTGGCTTAATATAAAATATTGCTAATTTCTAGGTAATAGTCAATTTAGAAACATTCAATTTATCAATTTTTCAAAATTTAAAATAATAATAGTTATCTTTATAATTGCTTAATTAACAAACAAACCCAACTATGAAAAACAATATTAAATATGCCGTAAAATTAAGTTTTGAGGAAATTAAATTACCGCCTTTTGAAGAAATATTGGTGCTTGGAAAAAATTCTCCGCACGGTAAAGCAGGGATTTCTAAATCTTTCGACCTATTGATTCCAAATGGTTTTGAAATTATTGATACCAATCATGGCAATGTGGACTGCGTATTTGTTAATAAAAGGATATTGGCGAAAATGCCAAAGGAAAAAATATTGAAAATCTTGGAGATCAATGTATTTCCTTTTGTTTCAGAAAGGGAAATTTTAAAAGTTGATTTTAAAGTTAACATAACCTTTACGGTTGTTGAAGAATCATAATTATGAAAATAGCGCATTTAATAAGAAGGGATTTTCTGACCGTAAATCCATATTCAGGTATAAATGCTATTAAAAATCAGGTATTAGAGCATTTAGCCGTTGTTGTCAAAGATGACGAAGGCGTTTTCTATGGCGTTTTAACAACCGATGATATTGCCCATAATCCAAAAACGTTGATTATTGACTGTCTGACTATCAAAGAATTAGTTGATAGTGAGCTTTCTGTTGAAGATACTATTTTTAAAATGGATGCCGCCAAAACGGATGTGCTGCCTGTTGGTGAAAACGGCAAATTTGTTGGGTTGGTTTTCAAAAATGAACTGTATAAATACATTTCCGATTATAATTTAGAACTGGAAAATAAAATAAAAGCAAGAACTAAAGAGCTTGAAGAAGCCATTGCCACAAAAGATTTAATGTTTTCTATAATTGCCCATGATTTAAAAAGTCCCTTTAACGCAATTTTGGGATTTACCGGACTTTTGAAAAATAAATTGCGAAGCTTGGATTTGGAAAAGGCCGAAAAATTGATTTGCGGTATGAATTCCCAAGCAAGAAATACCTATAATTTGTTGGAGGATCTGTTAACTTGGGCAAGAGACAACAGCAATAAAATTGCATACAATCCTGTTTTTTGCAATATTTCAGTAATTTGTAATGACGTTATTGATCAAATAAATGATACTGCAAAAATGAAAGACATTATGATAAATTCCTTTCACTCAAATGAAGTTTATGCTTTTGCCGATAAAAACATGGTTGAAGTAATTTTACGGAACCTTATTGTTAATGCCATAAAATTTACGGAAAACTCCGGGAAAATCGAGATTTATTCTATGCCAATAGGTGAGTTTATTGAAATTACGGTTGCTGATAATGGGATTGGAATAAATGAGAGCATTAAATCCAAATTATTTAAGTCTGATTTTAACGAATCAAGCCCAGGAACCGCAAATGAAAAAGGATCTGGTTTGGGTTTGGTGATTTGTAAACGATTTGTTGAAAGGCATCAAGGAAAAATTTGGATTGAAAATAAAACTGAAAAAGGCACTACCATTAAATTTACATTGCCAATTTATAAGGAAGACGTGCATAAATCTTATAAAACAGAAGCTGTGAAGATTGAAAAATCGCTTCGATAAAACAATGATAAAAACCTTTATGGCGTTTTATCATTGCACACTTTCCTTTCTATTTACTCTATTTTTCTTTTCAACTTTTTACCCCTAAAAATCATCAATTACTAATAGATAAAGCGTTTTCCCAATCTGCAATCAAATCGTCTATATGCTCAATCCCAACAGAAATTCTCAATAAATTTTCGGGCGTTAAACTGTCTTTTCCCTCAAGCGATTTACGGTGTTCCACCAAACTCTCCACGCCGCCCAAACTAGTGGCAATGGTGAAATATTTTAATTTGGTTGAAATGTTTATTGTTTCCTTTTCATTTCCTTTTATTAAAACGGAAATCATAGCGCCAAATCCCTTTTTTTGCTGCTTTTTCGCCAACAAATGTTGTGGATGGCTTTTTAATCCAGGGTATAAAACCTTCTCGACTTTTGGATGCTTTTCCAAATATTTTGCCAATTTCAACGCATTTTTACTTTGCTTTTTAACGCGTAAATAAAGTGTTTGAATTCCTCTGCCAATTAGCCAACAGTCGAAAGGAGCAGGAACAGCTCCTGATAAAATCTGAATATTTTTAATTTTTTCCGCAATTTCATCATTGTTTACAACAACGCAGCCGCCAATTACATCGCTGTGTCCGCCAAAATATTTGGTGGTTGAATGCACCACAATATCTGCCCCAAGTGCAAGCGGATTTTGAAAAACTGGCGTCATCCAAGTATTGTCAACCGCACAAAGGGCGTTGTTTTGATGCGCAATTTCAGCAATGGCCGAAATATCGCTTAATTTTAATTGCGGATTTGAAGGTGATTCCACCCAAATTAAAGAAGTATTTGGTTTTATGGCTTTTTTAACCAGCTCATAATCGGTCATATCCACAAAATCACAGGACAAATCCCAACGTTTGAAGACCTCCGTCATTAACTTTCTTACTGCAAAATAAATATCGTCAGGCAAAAGAATGTGATCACCGGTTTTTAAACTTTGAAAAACGGCGCTAACAGCTGCCATTCCTGAAGAAAACGCATAAGCGTGCTTGCCTTTTTCCAAAATTGCAATGCTTTCTTCAACAATTGCCCGATTCGGATTGTTGGTACGTGAATACACAAAATCGTTCATATAAGTACCGTCGTTATTGCGTTTGTAGGTACTTGATAAATAGATTGGCGTGCTTACCGGAGCGGAATCACTAAATTTATTTTCAGTGCTTTTTATGGCGATAGTCTCAAATTTAGGCTTTGATTTCATTTTATAAATTTTTGCTGAAAGTAGTAAAAACTGTCTTAATTAAAGAATGGTTGAAAATATATTTGAAATATTTTCCATAAAATAATTTCTCATCATTATAAATTTGAAAAAAATTCAGCCCAAATATTTGCTTTTTGTGAGTACTTAATTTTACTCAAAAGAATTTTTTTAGCGCAAAAAAAGCTCCTAATGGAGCTATTTTTTGTGGAACATATCTAAAATTTTGTTCAACCAGAACAATAATGAAAACTCAATATTCTAGTAAGATTATGCCAGAAACACTTTAATTACAAACCAGCCAATTTGATATTAACATTTAAAAATAAATTCCTTATAAATGACTAAACATCTTTTCTTCGAGGTTTATACCAAATAGAATTAATTGCCAACGCAGGCAAAATCGCAAAAAGAAGCGGAGAATACATAGGTATATGATTTTCATTGATTGCATTTACATACATGAATGTAAAAAATAAAATTATGGATACCAAAACAATTAAAATAGTGGCAAATGTTTTTTTTATTTTAGGAGTCATTAGCGTAAAAAATTAAAGTTGTGAAAAAACAATTTTATGATAAGAAATAGTTATTATCATAAAATTTAAATCAATAATGAGGTTAGTTTAAATACGGGAAATAAAAACTTTATTTACCATAATTAGGAGATCCTTTTACTTTAAAAAATTAAATTTTTCGCGAAAATATATGTATAAAAATATATAAAATATCGACATTTTTAATGATAATTATCATAAAAACTATTATTTATACAAATTTAATAATTTATTGGCATAAAAATTAGCGATATGTAATTTCACAAATTGCTAATAATTAATTAAAAATCGCTTTAATTCATCAAAAGTTGAAATTTTTATCGATACTTTTTCTTTGTTAATTACTTCCTTGATTTGTTTTGGAAGATCTATGGTTTCTTTAATAATGGTTTCAACAACGTTTAAAAATTTTATGGGATGTGCTGTTTCTAAAAATACACCTTGGGTGTTTGAATCTATTCCGTATTTTTTCAAACCTAAATAACCAACTGCGCCGTGAGGATCCGCTATATAATGGTGTTTTTCTTTAATTTCCTTCATAGCTTGTTCAGTTTCTGTATCAGTAAACGAATAGGAGGAAAGCACTTCTTTTAATTTGCCATCGTCATTTTCAAAGATTTCCAAAATGCGGACAAAATTGCTTGGATCACCAACATCCATCGCGTTTGAAATGGTTTGTTTTGACGGTTTTGGCGTGTAAATTCCTGTTTCAAAATAATTAGGAACAATATCGTTAACATTGGTCGCCGCAATAAAATGTTTCACGGGCAATCCCAATTTGTGCGCCATAAGTCCTGCGCAAATATTGCCAAAATTTCCGCTTGGAACAGAAAAAATCAAGTTTTTTTGTTTGTTTTTCAATTGCTTATACGCAAAAAAGAAATAAAACATTTGTGGCAACCAACGCGCCACATTGATGGAATTAGCTGAGGTCAAATTTTTGTTTGCAATCAATTCCGTATCCAAAAAAGCAGTTTTCACCATCGCCTGGCAATCGTCGAAGGTGCCGTTTACTTCCAAGGCAGTGATGTTTTTCCCTAAAGTGGTCAGTTGCTTTTCCTGAACGTTGCTCACTTTGCCGCTTGGGTATAAAATTACCACGTCAACGCCTTTGACACCTAAAAAACCACTCGCAACAGCACCGCCGGTATCACCTGAAGTTGCCACCAAAACTGTTACTTTGGCTGTTTTTTCTTCTTTATTGAAGTAACCCAAACAACGCGCCATAAAACGTGCGCCAACATCTTTAAAAGCCATGGTCGGACCGTGAAATAATTCCAAAGCGGCGATATTTTCTTCTATAAGAACCATAGGAAAATCGAAATTTAGCGTTTCTTCAATAATTTTTTTTAATTCTTTTTCGGGAATTTCATCGGCCACAAATTGTTTAATCACTTCATAGGCGATTTCGGCATTTGAAAAATTTTCAATATTATTTAAAAATTCTTTGCTTAAAGGCGCAATTTTCTCTGGAAAATACAAACCTTTATCAGGTGCCAAACCTTTAATTACGGCATCTTTAAACGTTACATTTGGCGCTATTTTATTTAAACTGTAAAAGTTCATATTACTTGCTTTCTAAAATTTTTATTCCTTCTTTATTCACTTTTGACACGTGTATATCATACGGCAACCCAACTTTGTTGTAAACAACTCTCATAGCTTCCGCCACTTTTAAAGCGTTTTCCTTTCCTTTACTCAGTGCAAAAACCGAAGGACCTGAACCGGAAATTCCGCACCCCAAAGCGCCCGCTTTCACCGATTCAAGTTTCAACAAATCAAAGGCAGGAATTAAAATGGAACGAATGGGTTCGACAATAAAATCTTCTAAAGAACGTCCGATAAGTTCATAGTCTTCGGTGTAAAGTCCGCTGATCAATCCGCCCACATTTCCCCATTGTTTGATGGCATTTTTTAAGGTAACGTTTGTTTTTAAAATTTCACGAGCATCGGAAGTTTTCACTTCAATTTGTGGATGAATAACTGTCACAAACAATTCGCTGGGTGTGTGAATGTTGATAATATCCAAGGGTTCATAACTTCTCACCAGCGTAAATCCGCCAAAAAGGGCAGGAGCCACATTGTCGGCGTGAGGTACACCGCTTGCCAAACGTTCGCCTTCCATAGCAAAACGCACTAAATCTTTTGGACTGAAAGGGTCTCCCAACAATTTATTGATAGCCCAAACCGCTCCGGCAGAACTTGCGGCACTGCTGCCAATCCCGCTTCCTGGTTTTATGCGTTTGTCAATTTCTATTTCAAAACCGAAATCGGTATTTATTTCAGCCAAAAGTGCTAATGCGGCAACGCCCGACACATTTTTATCGGTTTCCAACGGAACTGATTGTCCTATAATTTTTGTGATTCTCACGCCTTTTTCAGCCACTTTTCTAATCGTCATTTCATCACCGACAGTGTCTAATGCCAATCCCAACACATCAAAACCACAAGAAACATTCGCAATGGTTGCCGGCGTAAATATTTTTAGTTCTTTCATTTTTTTAATTATTTAGTAACTAATCAGTGCCTAGAGTTTGGAGTGCCTAGAGTTAAAAGTTTCAAGCCCAACAACAGTATTAAAACGATACATTTTCTTAAATTTTTTCAAAAATGGCTAATTTTTAATATAATTAAAACTGTTTTACTTCGTAACAGTCCTTTTTTTTAACTTTAAGTACTGATTAGTTACATTATTTCTAATTATTGCCAATCCTGATAATATCGGCAAATAAACCTGAAGCTGTTACATCCGCGCCTGCACCGGCACCTTTTATAATTAAAGGCTGTTCGCTATATCTATTTGTGAAAAATAACACAATATTGTCTTTTCCTGCCAAATCGTAAAATGGGTGAGAGGCCGGAATTTCTTTCAATCCAACTTTCGCTTTCCCATTGTTGAATTCGGCAACATATTTAAGTCGGCATTGTTTTGCTTCTGCATTTTTCCGCAATTGGGAAAAGTGAGCGGATTCCGTTTTCAAGGTTTCCATAAAATCGGGTACCGATTTGGCTTCCAAGCTCTTTTTTGGCAAAAAAGAATCGTTGGCAATATCGCTTAATTCCAGTTTTGTGCCGCTTTCACGGGCTAAGATTAAAATTTTACGGGCAACATCAACGCCACTTAAATCTATTCTTGGGTCAGGTTCTGTATAGCCTTCAACGTCAGCTTGTTGCACGACATCATAAAATGAAGTTTGTTCATTAAAATTATTGAAAATAAAGTTTAAACTCCCAGAAAGCACGGCTTGAATTTGGGTGACTTTATCGCCTGAAGCTATTAGGTTTTTAAGCGTATCAATGATTGGCAATCCTGCGCCAACATTGGTTTCAAATAAAAATGGGGCGCTATATTTTCTGCTTAAATTTTTTAAGTTTACATAATTCGCATAGTTTGAGGAACATGCAATTTTATTGCAAGTAACCACGGCCACGCTTTCCTTTAAATAACTGGCATATAAATTGGCAACTGATTCTTCGGCGGTGTTGTCCACAAATATGCTGTTTCTGTAATTTAAATCGGTTATTTTGTTGTGAAAAACGTCCATATTCAGATTTTCGGACTTATCTAACTGAATTTTCCAGGAGTCTAAATCAATTCCGTCTTCATTAAACAACATTTTTTTTGAGTTCGCCATTCCAATTACCCTAACTTGTAATTTCAACTGTTCCAATAAATAAGCTTGCTGATTTTTAATTTGCGCCAATAATTTTTGTCCGACATTTCCAACACCCACCACGAATAAATTGAGTTGCTTAGTTTGGTCTTCAAAAAATTCGGCGTGTAAAGTATTTAATGCTTTTTTAATGTCCTTATGTGCAATCACTGCCGAAATATTTTTTTCTGAAGCGCCTTGGGCAATGGCTCTGATATTTACGTTATTTCTCCCCAAAGCACTGAACATTTTTCCGCTGATGCCTTGATGGCTTTTCATATTGTCACCCACCAACGCAATAATGGCGTTGTTTTTTTCTACGATGAGCGGATTCACTTTATGTTGAGAAATCTCAAAATTAAACACAGTGTTAACGGCAAGTTCGGCTTTTTCTGCATCTGCATTGTTAATGGCGATGCAAATGGAATGCTCAGAAGATGCTTGCGTAATTAAGGAAACATTAATTTTTTGCTGAAATAAAGCCTCAAACAAGCGCTTTGAAAATCCGGGAATGCCTACCATGCCGCTTCCTTCCAAAGTAATTAAAGTCATATTTTCAATATGGCTGATTCCCTTAATCGGATTGACATTTGAAGTAACTTTTGTAATTAAAGTGCCATCTGCCTTGGCATCAAAAGTATTTTTTATTTTGATGGGAATTTCTTTCTCTAAAACAGGTTGAATGGTTGGCGGGTACAACACTTTTGCACCGAAATGAGACAATTCCATGGCTTCCTGATAAGAAATATTTTTAATGGGAAAAGCCTGCTGCACAAAATTTGGATTTGCGGTAAACATACCGCTCACATCTGTCCAAATTTCCAATACGGAAGCATTTGCCGCAGCGGCAACAATGGCAGCCGTATAATCGGAGCCGCCGCGACCTAAAGTGGTAGGTTCTCCGTTTTCTGTTTTGGACACAAAACCAGGCAATACAACTATTTGATGCTCGTTTTTACTGAAAAATGATTCAATATTTTGGTTTGTTTGATTGAATTTGACCACGGCATTCGAAAAATTTTCGTCGGTAACAATGAGTTCCTGCGCATTTTTTAATTCGGCATCTAACCCTTTGTTTTTCATAGCTTCAACAATAATAAAGGAAGAAAGCAATTCGCCGAAACTCACAATTTTATCGGAAGTTTTGGCCGACAATTCATTGATTAAATAAACGCCTTCCAACGTAGCTTCCAACTTATTGAGCATTTTTTTTACGTGACCCAAAACGCCGCTTTGGTTGCTCACCGGAACCAATTCACGAATGACTTTTAAATGGCGTTCTTCAATTAATTTAAACTGAATTTTATAATTTTCGTCACCATTACGGGCTAAATTACCCGCTTCAAGCAACACATCGGTAATGCCGCCAAGGGCAGAAACCACCACAATTACTTTGGAATTGTAAGTGCTGTCTTTAATAATAGTGATTGCTTTATTGATATTTTCTGAAGTGGCTACTGACGATCCGCCAAATTTTAATACTTTCATGGTATTAATTTTTAATGCTAATTTTATAATTTTTTTGAAAGGCTATTCCTTGTTTCATTAATTTTTGAAAACGAATATAGATACGGGTGATATAAATAGACAGAACCCTTAAAGGGTTGTGCCAGATGTAGTCGTAGTTGCAACAACAAAATATAGCGAGGTGTTTTCGCCTAACAGAATGTTATTTAAATTTGTTTTTTGCATAGGTCAAAAGTAATTATTTTTTTAAAAACACAAGTCTTTTAGGTAATTTTTAATAAAAATTTATTTTTCAATCACTATTGCTGTTTAATTACCGTTAAAAACGATTTTATTTTATGAAAAAATGAATTACATGTCAATATTTACTGCGCTAAATCTACAATCACCTGATTTTTAATTAAATCTTCAAATGTTTCTTCTTTTCTTATTAAATAATCCTGGCCTTTATAATACAATACTTCTGCCGGCCTGAATCTCGAATTGTAATTGGAAGCCATGGAAAAGCAATAGGCACCCGCATTGTTAAAACAAAGGACATCACCTTCAGTAATTTCACTAATTCTTCGGTTGGTGGCAAAAGTGTCTGTTTCACAAATATAACCGACCACAGAATAGTAGCGTTCGCGTCCGCCTGGGTTAGAAATATTGTGTATATGATGGTAAGCATCATAAAACATTGGGCGGATCAAATGATTAAACCCGGAATCGATACTCGCAAAAACAGTGGATGTTGTATGTTTTACGACATTCACATGTGCCAAAAAGAACCCTGATTCACTCACCAAAAATTTTCCAGGCTCAAACATAAGCGTGAGATTTTTACCGTAAGATTTGCAAAAACTATTGAATCTTTTCGATAATTTTTCTCCCAATTCTTCAATATTTGTTGAAATATCACCTTCTTTATAAGGCACTTTAAATCCGCTTCCAAAATCTATAAAATCTAAATTTTCAAAAGCAGTGGCGGTATTAAATAAAATTTCTGTAGCCGCCAAAAAAACATCAATATCTAAAATATCTGAACCCGTATGCATATGAACACCATTAATGTGCATCCCTGTATTTTCTATAACTCTTTTAATATGAGGTAATTGATGGATTGAAATTCCGAATTTAGAATCGATATGACCCACGGAAATTTTAGAATGGCCACCTGCCATAATATGCGGATTGATGCGCACGCAAACAGGTGTGTTAGGGTAAAGGTGACCAAATTGTTCCAAAATAGACAGATTGTCGATATTGATTTGAACGCCTAGTTTTGCCGCTTGTTCAATCTCTTTTAATGAAACGCCATTTGGCGTAAAAATGATGTTTTCAGGTGCAAATCCGGCTTCCAGTCCCAATCGCACTTCTTGAATCGAAACAGTGTCAATTCCTGATCCCAACTTCTTGAAAAATTTTAAAATGCTGATGTTTGAATTGGCTTTCACAGCATAATTCAACTTCAAATTTTTAACCGAAGAAAATGCTGCAGTAATTCGATTGTATTGCGATTCCATTTTTTCCGCATTGTAAACATACAGCGGACTTCCATATTTTTCGGTAAGGGAAACTAACAATTGACTCTCCATGAATTTAATTTTTTAAGTTTTCAAAAGTAACCTTCTGGCTGATATTTTGAAAGATAGTTGCAATAAAATAACAATATTTAACATTCTGTTAAAAAAAAGCCCCAGTTATATTTCATAATGGGGCTTTAAATTTTATCTCTAATTTTTTATTTTGCTTTTTCAGCAGTTAATTTTGCAATATTCACAACCACATCTGTTGCCAATTGTATGGCTTCCGCAGCAACAAATTCGTATCGGCCGTGAAAATTATGGCCGCCCGCAAAAATATTTGGGCAAGGCAAGCCTTTATAAGACAATTGAGATCCGTCAGTTCCGCCTCTAATTGCTTTAATAAGCGGCGTAATTCCCAATTGTTTCATCGCTTCTTCGGCAATATCAACAATGTGCATCACAGGTTCAATTTGTTTGCGCATATTGTAATATTGGTCTTTTAATTCAACTTCAACCAAATTACTGCCCAATTTTTTATTTAAATCATCGGCCACTTTTTGAAAAACAATTTTGCGTTCTTCAAACAATTTCATATCGTGGTCTCGGATTATATACTCCAGTTCGGTTTTTTCAACTTCACCTTGAATGCTGCTTAAATGGTAAAATCCTTCGTAACCTTCGGTTTCTTGCGGAATTTCATTCTTAGGCAATCCTGCAATAAATTCATTGGCAATTAACATAGAATTGATCATTTTTCCCTTTGCATAACCCGGATGCACAATTTTTCCGTGGATAATCACTTTTGCTCCGGCGGCATTGAAATTTTCATATTCCAATTCACCAACTCGGCTGCCATCCATCGTATATGCCCATTCGGCACCAAATTTTTTAACGTCAAATTCATGCGCTCCTTTTCCAACTTCTTCATCGGGCGTGAAGCCAATTCTAATTTTACCATGTTTAATTTCAGGATGGTTGATTAAATATTCCATCGCCGAAACAATTTCCGTAATTCCGGCTTTATCGTCGGCACCCAAAAGGGTAGTGCCGTCGGTTGTTATTAAAGTCTGTCCTTTGTAAAGCAACAAATCTTCAAAATAACTTGGAGACAAAATGATATTTTCTGCTTTGTTCAGCAGAATATCTCCGCCATCATAATTTTTATGGATTTGAGGTTTTACGTTTGTTCCAGAGTAATCCGGACTTGTATCAATATGCGCGATAAAACCAATGGTTGGCACTTTAAAATCCACATTTGAAGGAAGTGTTGCCATAATGTAGCAATTTTCATCTAAAGTCACATCTTCCAACCCAATTTCTTTTAATTCCTCAACCAAAATATGCGCCAAATCCCATTGTTTTTCAGTGCTTGGGAAGGCTGGATTGTTTGGGTCGGATTGCGTGTCTACTTGAACATATTTTACAAAGCGGTCTATTATTTTTTGCATTTTTTAAAATTTTTATCAAAAGTAAGGATTCATTAAAGTTTTCACAATTTAATTGCCGTAAATTATTCCAAAAACTGAATACTTTCAAGCAATGAAATCGATTCGCAGATGCGTTGATCAATATTTGTGCCTCCATAAATTTCAGAATAGGCAGAAAAATAGGTGTTTTCTGAAATTTTTGTCAGGACTGTAAAACGATGATAGCTAAAATTATTTTTTGTTCCTTTTGAAACATACCAGAAGCTTGGTTTCGACTTAAAAGATTCATTTCCTGAATCTATTATTTTTAGCTTATTTGCACTTAAAACTGAATCTTTTCGATGATGAAAATCACTGTCGAAATTTAAGGTTCCCAAATTAAAAGAAGCTGCTAGAATATAGGTTTCAGAAAGCTGTTTAATCGTGTCGGCAGTTATGATTTCAGACTGATAATTATCGAAGTATAATTCTGTTTTCCAATTATTTGGAATGCTTAACGTAAAGTTTTTATTAAAATCTGTTATTTGCTTGGTGTTTTTATAAGTTGTCGGACTGCAATTCATCTTTTTTCCTATTTCAGATTGATTTGAGCAGGCCGAAATCAGCAAAAAAATCAAACCATAAAAAGCGATATTTCTCATTTTATAAAAATAATTTATTTTGATTGACTTAATTGGTATAAAAATTTGATAATTAAATAAATAGGTTATTATTTTTTGCACTTCGGACTTCCGTCTTCGGTCTTCGGACTTATTTAATCGTCATTTTCGCAATCACTTCATCACCCGAAACCCAGGCCGTATTTTCATCTACAAATCGAATGGAGTGAAAAGCTTCATCGCTCACTTTTCCCCAAGTTTTTCCTGAACTTTTTGAATAAAAAACGCCGTTGTTGGAAACTGCAAAAACTTCTTTGCCTTGCGTATTTGGTACATATTGCACGCAACTCACATATTTTGGTTCTGTATTTTCGGAAACAACTTCCCAAGTTTTTCCGCCATTTTTGGTGATTGCTTTATTGGCATAATTTCCGTGCATATCGGTATAATCACCACCACAAATAATTCCCTGTCTTTCATTGTAAAAATCGACCGAATAAATTCCTGAGCTGCTTTTTCCTTGCACCATTGGTGTATCATAAACTTTCCACGTCAAGCCCATATTTGGTGTATGAAAAACACGCGCTTTCATTCCGCCAGTAACTATCCACGCATTTTCGCCCACAATGGCTATATTGGTATTGCTGGCCGCAAAAGCAGCTTCACCTTCTGCAATTTTTGGCAAGTTTTTACAATCCATTTTTCCCCAGGATTTTCCGCCGTCTCTGGTAATTAAAACGGACAAACATTCATCAGTTGGATCACCGATAGCTATTCCGTTGAGTTCATCAAAAAATTTCATGCAATCGTAAAAAACTTTTTCATGCACTTCTTTGTATACCAGATCAATGTCATTGTTTTTATATCGGTATAAAAGTGCCGGATTCCCAATGCTCAAGGAAAAAACAGCTTCTTTGGTATAGGCAATTGCCCTAAAATGCGGAACAATTGTGTCGGTTATGATTTTTTTAGTTCCTACCAATTTTCCATTTCCGGTCAAGATGCCAATATTCCCATTTGAGCTTGCATAAACAACAGAAGAATCGTTCACAATTTCAATGGCACGAATGCTGGCGCTGTCTATTTTAAACTTTTCAATGGAAATTTTTACGGTTTCACGTGGTTGGTAATTTTTATTGCAGGCTGTAAATAAAGGGAGCAGCATTAAAATGACTAAAATGTTTTTCATCTGTTTAAATTTTATTTTTTAGCGGTAATCCCGAAAATTCGGGACTGTTCGCTATTAATCATTCTCTTGTGTATCAAAATTTGTTATGCTCGTTTCATTTATTTTTGTTGAAGATTTAAACAAATTTAGGTAAAATAATTCGGATTTTTAAACAACAAAAAAGGCAAGTTTTTACTTGCCTTTTATCAATATAAATTGAATTAACTATTGATTGAAAAACTCATTATTTATATACATTTCTTTATCAAATCTTTTTTCAAGTTTAGAAACTTCAATTTCTTTAATTTCAGAAAACTTGGACGATGCTTTTTCCTGTTTGGCAGAAATACCTCTAATATCATCAAGCGCGGCTTTTAAAACCACTTCATTTTCATCGCCAAAAGGCAAAATGGCATTCCAATATTGGAATTCCTTCACTTCAATGTCGGGCGTAAAACCATTTGTGTAATCACTTTCACCATCTTTATTAAATATTTGAAAAACAATAGGTTGCATTGCATATAAATGCGCAGAATTCGCAGAATCCTCATCTGTAAAATCTGATGAAGGAGAATCATATAACGTTATTGATCCCACATTTTTGCCATAAGTAGTTGTTCCTATTACTTTAACAGGCATAAAAGGCTTCAATCCGTTAATAATCATTTCACTGGCGGAAGCTGTGCTGCCGGAAGTTAATACATACAATTGATTGATATTCGTAAGTCTGTTAATAGCTTGTTCACCTGTTTTTGTACCATTGGCATCATACACATTTAAGGTATTTTTGAATGTATAAGAACCGCTCTGGTTGGTATGTTTTGCATTAAAAGTTAATTTCGCAAAGATTTCTGTACCCGCAACGGCATCAATCATACTGGCCAAATAAGCAGATGTTTCAACAGAACCGCCACCATTTAACCTTAAATCTAACACCAATTCATCAATTCCTTCATTTTTAAAAAAAGCGAAAGCAGTATTTAGCTCATCATTATAAGAAGACCTAAAGCCGTTATAAACCAAATAACCCACTTTTTTGCCATTGATATCGTTAAAAACTTTCTGAAAATGCACAGGATCTTCCGATAATTGAACAGCCGTAATTGTTTTATCTTCAACAGGGGTTAAAATGCCTCCGCTTTCAGAAACAAAGGATAAAGTAACCGTTTCATTAGATAACTTCCCTGATGTTGCATTGTAATTGCTTTCTGTTAAAATAACGCCGTCTAAAGCGTTGATGATATCTCCTCTTTTAATTCCCGCAATTTCCGCAGGAGAATTTGGTGCCACATACCTTACATAAAAAATAATATCGCCGCTCGTGCTAATTTTCACTGCCTGCAAACGAAATCCGAATGTTTTTGAAATTCCTTGAAATTGTCTATTTAAAGCCTCAAAATCATCAACAATCCAAGAGAATCTGTCGATGGTTCCTTCTTCAAACAAAAGACTATAAAAAAAATCTTCAGGATTTGCAGTTCCGTTTAAAAAGGTATTATAGGCGTTTTGGTCATCATCTTTAGTATTTGCCAAATCTGGAACATTTGGCTGCCAATTGTACCAGGAATTCATTCCCTTCCAAATAAAATCATTGATGGGTTTGTCGAATCCGCTTGTGGTAGGAGTGGGGTCATCATTTTTATTGCAACTGATAAAAGTAAAGCCAAACACTAAAAAGGCCGCCAATATATAGCCGATTTTTTTCATTTTATTATTTTTATTTATTTTGACGCAAGTTATTAATTTTTATTACAAATTTAATAAAGCTGTTACAAAAACGTAACTTGCTCGTCATAATTGTAACAACATCAAAAAAAAGATTTTAACAACCAAACTTAAAATGGATCAATCGGAGTTTTTAAAAAGGGTCATGCCTTTTAAAGATAAAGTGTTTCGGCTAGCGAAAAGATTGCTGGTTTCAACAGAAGAAGCCGAAGATGCCACCCAAGAACTTTATTTTAAGTTGTGGAAAAATAAGTCGAAATTAAACGACTATAACAGTATTGAGGCATTTGCGATGACGATGACGAAGAATTATTGTTTTGACCGATTAAAATCGAAGCAGGCAAGTAATTTATCGCTCGTTCACAGTAATTATAAAGAAGGCGGAACGTCTTTACAGAAAAGGGTAGAACTTAATGACACAGTAAGTTTGGTTCATAAATTGATTGAAAAGTTACCGGAACAACAAAAATTAATCATACAGCTCAGGGATATTGAACAATATGAATTTGACGAAATAGCGGAAATGCTGAATATGCAGCCAACTGCAATAAGGGTTTCACTATCAAGAGCCAGAAAAACAATTAAAGAACAATTAATAAAACAACACAATTATGGAATTGGTTAACATAGAAAAGTTGTTGGAAAAATACCTGGATGCAGAAACTTCCATCAAAGAAGAAAATGAGTTAAAAGCTTATTTTTCAGGAGATGAAGTTGCGCCACATTTAGAAGAATACCGGGTAATGTTCGGTTATTTTTCAGCCAGTAAAAAAGAGAAATTTACAAAAACCATTCAATTAAAACGACAAAACTGGAATTGGAAATGGTTATCTGTGGCGGCCTCAGCAATTTTATTGGTAAGTGTGTACACCGGTTATCAAAAAAACCAACAAGCAAAAGCCGAAAAAATTTATCACGAAACGCAATTTGCTTTCAGTATGCTTTCGGCAAATTTAAACAAAGGAACTGCAGCAATTTCAGAATTGCAAGAGTTTGAAACCACCACAAATAAAATTTTTAACAAACCTAATAAGTAAAAAAATGAAAAAAATAATTTTTATAATCGCCCTTACTATTTTACCGTTCACAAACTACGCGCAAATTTCAATCTTCGACAAGTTTGAAGATATGGATGATGTTACCTCGGTTATCGTAAACAAAGAAGCATTTAAAATGTTAAGTAAATTTAAAGGCAGTAGCCCAGAAGCAAAAGAATATGCCGCAATGGTTGAAAACTTAGAATCTTTAAAAGTTTTTACCACGGAAAGCACCACAATTGCAAATCAAATGAATGAAGTGGTTACAAAATATTTAAAAACTTCAAAACTTGTTGAGTTGATGCGCATAAAAGATAAAGCCGCCAACGTTAAAATTTATATTCGTCCGGGAAAAGATGACAATCACGTAAGCGAATTGTTAATGTTTGTGAATGATATGACAAATTCAGCCAATAAACAAGCTGTAGTATTATCATTAACCGGTGAAATTGACCTAAATAAAATTTCTGAAATTACAGAAGCGCATATTCCCAACAGCGGCAAGCAACTAAAAAATAAATAAGAAGCGCCATGAAAACATTTTTCAAAATTTCAATGTTCGCGTTTGTTGCGGCAATTTTAGCAACTTCTTGTGAAACAGCGCCTTCTTTGCAGAAATATTATGCGGACAGTAAAGAAAACAATGCTTTTATTTCTGTTGATTTGCCGGCAAGCATCATACAATTAAAAGACAGTGATGTTTCAGAAGAGGTTAAAAAAACTTTGGAAACCATAAAGAAAGTGAATTTTTTGGCTTTACAAATCAATGATGCCAATGTGGATCTTTTTAATTCTGAAAAAGAAAAAGTCGGAAAAATTTTAAAAAATCCGAAATACAAACAACTGGTTCGAATGAAAACTTTAGACGGGAACGTCACCGTGAATTATTTGGGGGAAGAGGATGCGATTGATGAAGTGGTTATTTTTGGCTCCGACAGTAAAAGAGGTTTTGCCATTGTTAGGGTTATTGGCGAAAAAATGAATCCTGCCGAAATTTTTAATTTGGCACAAGAAATTAAATTAAACGGCGATTCACAGCAATTTAAACAATTGGAAGGATTGTTGGGCAGCATTAAATAGATAGAAGTCGGAAGCTGAAAGTTCAAAGCTCAAAGCTGAAAGTTCAAAGTTAAAAGCTAAAAGTCGGAAGACCGAAGTTCACAATTAAATAATAGTTTGAAGTCCGAAGACCGAAGACCGAAGTTCACAATTAAATAATAGTTTGAAGTCCGAAGACCGAAGACGGAAGCTGAAAGTTCAAAGTTAAAAGCTAAAAGTCGGAAGACCGAAGTTCACAATTAAATAAATAGATTGAAGACCGATCCCGATTGCTATCGGAACCGAAGTCCGAAGTCCGAAGTTCACAATTAAACAATTACACGCTTAAACGATTAAACAAATCAACAATTAAACAATTACACGCTTAAACGATTAAACAAATCAACAACTAAACAAAAAACAAAAGCCATACTTTTTTGAAGCATGGCTTTTTAACTATCCGTTAACTGCTTAAGATAATTAAAATCTTATTTTTGTACTCTTAAATTTTAAAACTCACAAATGAAAAATATTTTATTTACGCTCATTTTATTACTTTCAATAGTTCTTAACGCGCAGGAAAAAACCTACCGGGCAGAAAGAGAAAAAATAAACAATCTGGTCCACACCAAATTAAAAGTGGATTTCAACTTTGATAAAAGTCAGTTAAACGGCGAAGCTTGGGTGACCTTAACTCCTCATTTTTACGCTGTTAACAAAGTTGTTTTAGACGCTAAATCATTTAATGTCTATGACGTAAAAGTAAACGACAAAAAAGCTGCCTATAATTATTCTGAGAATGAATTGACCATAGAGCTTGGCAAAACCTACAAAAAGGGTGAAGAATATACCGTCTATATAAAATATACCGCCAAACCTGAGGAAGTTACCCAAAAAGGAAGCAAGAATATTACCGATGCAAAAGGTTTGTATTTTATTGATCCGAAAGAAGAAGATCCTGATAAGCCAACACAAATTTGGACTCAGGGCGAAACGGAATCCAACAGTTGCTGGTTTCCAACTATTGATTCCCCAAACCAAAAAACTACACAGGAAATTTATATGACAGTTCCCGATAAATTTGTGACATTGTCAAACGGCACTTTAATAAGCCAAACAAAAAATGCCAACGGCACAAGAACCGATTACTGGAAAATGGACCAAAAACATGCGCCATATCTGGTTTTTATGGGCGTAGGTGAATTTAACGTAACAAAAGATTCTTGGAACGGAATTGAAGTTAATTATTATGTTGAACCTGAATTTGCGACTGAAGCCAAAGCCATTTTCGGAAATACGCCGGAAATGATCACTTTTTTCTCAAATCTAACAGGAATCCCTTATCCGTGGGATAAATACAGCCAAATTGTGGTTCGTGATTATGTAAGCGGCGCCATGGAAAATACTACGGCAGTTGTTCATGCGGAAGACGCACAGCAAAAAATGGGACAGTTAATTGATAATAATGAGTGGGAAAGTACCATTGCGCACGAATTGTTTCATCATTGGTTTGGCGATTTGGTCACTGCCGAAAGTTGGTCTAATTTAACAGTAAATGAATCATTTGCAACCTATAGCGTTTATTTGTGGTTTGCCCACAAATATGGAAAAGACAAGGCCGACGCAAATATGTACAGCGATATACAAACCTATATGACAAGCCAAAGCGAAGACAAAGATTTGGTTCGTTTTTATTATTTGGACAAAGAAGATATGTTTGATACGGTAAGTTACCATAAAGGAAACGCCATTTTGAATATGTTAAGGGATGTTTTAGGCGATGAAGCTTTTTTTCAGGGAATGAATGAATATTTAACTGAACATAAATATGGAACCGCAGAAGCTCAAGATTTACGTTTGGCATTTGAAAAAGTGAGCGGAAAGGATTTAAATTGGTTTTTTAATCAGTGGTATTATGGCAACGGGCATATAAAAATGAATGTAACGTACGATTACAATACCATCAATAAAACGGTTACGGTAAACATCAATCAAAAAGGAAATGTATTTAAATTTCCTTTATCTATAGATATTTATGAAGAAAGTGGCAAAACAAGCCAGAATGTTTGGGTTGACAATGCCCAAAATTCATTTACGTTTCAATTTAACAAGTTGCCAAAACTGATTAATATTGATGCAAAACATGTGTTGTTGGCTGAAATTACAGATAAAAAAACATTGAATGAATATATTTTCCAATTTAACAATGCGCCGCATTATTTAGACAGAAGGTTGTCTTTGGAAGAAATTGCAAAAAATCAATCAAATAAAGAAGCCTTTAATACCTTAATTAAGGCGTTAAACGATCCTTATTATGAAATACGGATACTTGCATTGGAAAGTGTCGATTTATTTCAGAAATATAACAAAAAAGAAGCCATCGACAAAATAGTGAATATGGCGCAATCCGATCCAAAAACCTTGGTGCAGGCAGCCGCAATAGGCGTACTCGGCAAATTGGTTGACCCTGTTTACAAACCACTTTTTGAAAAAGGAATGACCAGCGAAAGTTATGCAGTTACCGGTAATTCACTGACTTCTTTATACTTAATTGATAAACAGGCAGCATTAACCAAAGTGAATTCATTAAGTGAAGATACCAAAGATTATTTGGCCGATGCCATTACCTCAATTTATATTCAGGAAAAGGATAAAACTAAGCTTCCATTTATCGCCAACCATGTTTTAAAAGGACTTTTTTTAACAGAAGATAAAAGAACCCAACAAATTTATGCAGAAGCCTTTAAATGGATTTCGGAAAGCGACAATGAAGTGGCAATCACAAATTTGACAAACGATTTTGTAAAACTAGGACTGAAATACAAAAAGTACAATTTTGATAAAATGGGCGTAAATATGCTCAATCAATTGGTTTATGCACAACAACAATCCAAAAACAGCAATAAAAATGAGCTAATTCTCATTTTAAAAACTGGAATAGCAAAGTTAATTGAGTAAAATTTTAATA
>PHDE01000236.1 GCA_002842505.1 Bacteroidetes bacterium HGW-Bacteroidetes-3
TTCATCTGTTTAAATTTATTTTTTATTGGTACAGATGCAGTTCGCCATTAATCATTTCTGTGTGTATCAAAATTTGTTATGGCTCGTTTCATCTGTTTATATTTTATTTTTTATTTGTACAGATGCAGTCGCCATTAATCATTCTGCTGCGTATCAGAATTTGTTATGGCTCGTTTCATCTCTAATAAATATTTAGATTACAAATATAAGGGAATTTGCCTTTAGGACTTTTGTTTTTTACGAAAGCGATTTCATTGTTGAAAGTCAGAAGACCGAAGACGGATGTCGGAAGCTCAAGTTCTGCTGATAAAAAGCCAATATGTTTTTTTAACAAGGGGATAAATCCCCTTGAAGGCTGTAAATACAGTCAGAGACTGAGAATCACTTCCTCAAAGTCGGGAGACTTTGCGGAGCGTGGGGTTAAAAGCCGGAAGACCGAAGACGGAAGTCGGAAGTTGGAATACAAATTGTATTTCTAATATCTAAGCAAAGCTCCCTTTCCTTTGGAAAAGCCTGTCCCGTTTTTAGAACGGGAGGTTGGGGATAGGAAAAAATTAAAAGATTGCGTTTGGAAACGATTTAAAAAAAGAAAAAAAGTTTTACTTTCGCTTCAATGGAATTTTCAGAAATTTTAGGACAGACGCATTTGAAAAATCATTTGATAAAATCTACCGATAACGGAAGAATTTCTCATGCGCAACTATTTATTGGCAAAGAAGGCACAGGAACTTTGCCGATTGCCATTGCCTATGCCCAATATATTTTATGCAAAGGAAGCAACGACGAGGAATCTTGCAAAATAAGATGTTCAAAATTAATGCACCCCGATTTGCATTTCGCGTTTCCGGTGGCCTCCAATGAAGTGGTAAAAAGCAGACCTGTAAGCAATTTGTTTTTGGAAGAATGGCGGAATTTTGTGGCGTTGAATCCGTACGGAAATTTATTTGAATGGCTGCAATCCATTGGTGTTGAAAATAAACAGGGACAAATTGGCGTTGATGAGGCTGAAGAAATTGTAAAAGCTTTAAAACTAAAATCATATGAAGGCGGTTTTAAAATTATGATTATTTGGATGGCCGACAAAATGCATGCATCCGCTTCAAATAAATTGTTGAAATTATTGGAAGAACCTCCAGAAAAAACGGTATTTATTTTGATTGCCGAAAACGAAGACCAAATTATATCAACCATAAAATCGCGTTGCCAGGTTTTGCATTTTCCGTTATTGTCGGAAAATGATATCGTAAAAGGTTTGGTTGAAATTGAAGGAACCGACCCTCCAATTGCCAAACAAATTGCCATTCAGGCCGACGGCGATTTCAACAAAGCGCTGCATTTATTGCACAACGACACTTCCGACGAACAATTTGAACAATGGTTTATCACTTGGGTAAGGGCTGCTTTTAAAGCAAAAGGAAATGCCTCGGTAATTCAACTGTTGATTGAATGGAGCGACACTATTTCAAAAACCGGAAGGGAAACCCAAAAACGATTTTTAAATTATTGCCTTCAATTTTTTAGACAGGCGTTATTGCTGAATTACAATGCGGAATCGCTGGTTTTTTTGCAACCGAAAACGCCCAATTTCAACCTTGAAAATTTTGCGCCTTTTGTGCACAGCGGCAATATTATTGAAATTGACAAAGAACTAAATGAAGCCATTTATCACATTGAACGCAATGGAAGCGCCAAAATAATTTTACTCGATTTGTCCATTAAATTAACCCGACTTTTACATATAAAAGAAGCATAACCAATACTTTTTACGATGGCTGTTTTCACCAATTTTGTGATCTAAATTTTTGCCTTTGAGGCCTATTGCCGTTTATTTTATTTTGACTATTTTAGAGCGCTATTTGCTAAATTAAAACCTTAATCATGAAATTATTAGGAATCGGATCTCGAATTAAACATGAGGAATTAGGATTGGGCGTGGTCACCAACGTAAGCGCCAAAGATTATTGGGTGACTTTTATTGAAAACGGACTGGAAACCATTGCCATCGACAGCAAGTTTGAAATTATTGAATGTGTTGAAGATGAAGTGGATACCGTTAGTTTTTACGATGTTGAAACAACCTTAAAAAATATGCTGAAACAATGGTCGGATATTTCTGAAGTTGTCCATTTGGGCGACCGGTGGAAAGGCGGAAAATTAATTATGGAACCGAAAGACCCAAAATTGGCCAGCAAAGAAATTCCAATCGATACCTTTTTTCATAAAATTGTGATGGTAAGAGACCGTTTGCGCGTGATGGAACAAAAAATAAATGCGAGTAAATTGGATGATTTGGACAAAGTTGATTTGCAGCAATACATCACCAGAATTTATGGAAGCTTGACCACTTTCAATATTTTGTTCAAAATAAAAGAACAGCAATTTGAAGGCTCAAAATCTGAATAATACCGAAAGACAAATACATTTAACCATAAAAAAGCCGGGCTAAAAATAATTTTAGACCGGCTTTTATATTTTGTAACTAATCAGTGCCTAGAGTTTGGATTGCCTAGAGTGCCTAAAGTTAAAAGTTTCAAGCCCAACAACCGTATCAAGACGATACATTTTCTTAATTTT
>PHDE01000237.1 GCA_002842505.1 Bacteroidetes bacterium HGW-Bacteroidetes-3
CCCCGATGGTGTGGTTTACTTCAATTTATCTGAGCGTAGTTTATGCCGTGCTTGCCACGGTACTACACCCCGATGGTGTGGTTTACTTCAATTTATCTGGCACCGTGCTTGCCACGGTACTACATTCGTAAAAATATTTTAACCAATTTTTTGAGTGCATTTTATGCCATTATTTGCACAATGCCAAAATCCCAAAAAAATAAAAAAGCGGAGAGACAGGGACTCGAACCCTGGCGACAGTTACCCGTCGACAGATTAGCAATCTGCTCCGTTACCACTCCGGCACCTCTCCTAATATTTGCTTTATGAACTTATTTTTGCGAGTGCAAATGTAGCATTACAAATGCATACACACAACATTTATTTGACTTTTTTACTGAAACCCGAATCTTATTTATTCAGGATATTCAATTCTCAAATGATAAATATTCTTTAACTTCTTCTTTAACACCTTTTTAATGGTTTGCAGCTCTTTAAAAGTAATATCAGCATTCATAAATTGTCCGTCTTCCATTTGTTTATTTACAATTTTTTCAACCAAGTCATCAAAAGCCTTCGCTGATGGTGCTTTTATGCTTTTTGATGCAGCTTCAACAGAATCGCACATCATTAATATAGCCGTTTCTTTAGAAAAAGGTATTGGACCCGGATAATGAAAATTACTTTCAGCAAAAATATTTCCACTCATTTCTTCTTTTTTAAAAAAATAATAAACCAGCGTAGTTCCGTGATGCGTTCTTATAAAATCAATAATTCTATCAGGAATATGATTCTTTTTCGCCATTTGCACACCTTTTATAATATGGTCTATAATAATTTTAGCGCTGTCGGTTGGCGTAAGTTCATTGTGCGGGTTTACATTTGTTGCCTGATTTTCGGTAAAATACATAGGATTGTCCATTTTACCGATGTCATGGTACAATGCACCAGTTCGCACCAACATTGAATTTGCGTGAATCTCATTGGCGCAGGCTTCTGCCAAATTAGCTACTTGCAAGGAATGTTGAAATGTTCCGGGCGCTTTTTCAGCCAATTCACGCAACAATTTAGAGTTTGTGTTCGACAATTCTTTTAAAGATTCATCGGAAACCAAACCAAAAAGCTTTTCAAATATATAAATTAAAGGCAACACAAATAGAGTTGCGGCACCATTCATGGCAAAATAAGTCAATTTTTCCCAATTAAAATTTTGTGCATTTCCTTCCTGAATTACAGAAAAGGCAAAATAGGCAATAAAATAAACAAACGTAATTTGCAATACTGATAAAAATAAATTTGCTCTTTTGTACAACTCAGAAATAGTTAAAATGGTCACTATTCCCGCAATAATTTGCAAGAAAACAAATTCAAAACTGTTTGGCACAATAAAACCAAGCAACAATACTGTTAATGTGTGGGCAAATAATCCCAACCTTGAGTCGAAAAATGCTTTTAGCACCAGTGGCAATATAACTATTGGCGCCACATAAATAAACTTAGCGTCATATTTAACGATAAGCGTAATTAGTAGGATAACCAATATCATATTAAAAAAAATGAAGGTCACCTTATTGTTATTTTCAAAAATGTCTAACCTGTATTTTCTTAAAAAAAGCAACAGCATCAAAAATGACAAGGCCACCAATAATGAATATCCGAGTACAATCCAATTAGAATTTGATTTACTCCAAACTTGTGAATCAAACTCACTTTTAAGTGAATTTAACTTGGCCAATTTTTCTCCCTCAACAATGTCCCCCTTAAATATAATTCGCTCTTTCTCAGCAACTAAACCTTTTGTGTAAGAAATTTTATTTAAATTTTCCTCATAAGCTTTTTGGGTGAAAATATCATCAAAAGTCACATTTGGCTTTAATTCATTTGAAATAATTGAAATAACGCTTTTTTCTTCTGTTGAATAAGGCATTTTTCCAAATTTTGAATTTAGGAATTCCGAAATTTGAGTTGATTTAAAAAGTTTGGTTGGTTGAATATCATTAATTTCATTTCCTTTTCTTAAGGTTATTTCAACTTTTTCAACTTTTTCTTCACTTAAAGGATCTAAATAACCAAATTCATAAATTTCGTTTAAAATTTCATCTGCCTTCTTAATTAAGCGGTTTTGGTATTGATTGGATAAATTAGCGGTTGACAAATATGCTAAAATCTTTTCGGAAACATTTTTCTTAACATTTAAAACCACCTCCTCGTTATATTCGAAAAATTGTTTTGAAGTTTCCTTAATTTGTTGTTTTTCCTCCTCAATTTCCTGGTTCGATTTTTTTATGGAGAAATCGAATGGCGCATAATAATTTTCATATTGCCATGGTTTCCCTTTTTGAAATTCAAATTTAAATTGCCCTCCCTTTGGAAACAAGTAAACAACTAAAATTATAGTTGCTATATATAAGAATAGCTTATAAATTAAGGAATGGTTTACAAGTAATTTATTTATAATTTTTTTCACTAAATCTTTATTTGCCCTCCAAAAATAGCAATTATTATGCTAACCTCATTTAAAGCCCGCAATATTTTTAAAATACCTTTCGTTTAGTAGGTTTAATTCTAATATGAACAGCAATTTATTTATAGCT
>PHDE01000238.1 GCA_002842505.1 Bacteroidetes bacterium HGW-Bacteroidetes-3
CCTCTAAAGGAATTTCAGAGGAAGTGCTGGTTCCTGGCGCGCTAAACAATGTTTTATAAAACCCTAAACTAACGGCCAAATACCCCAAATTTTCATGTTGCATCAATTCCATTAGCTCATTTGCTTTTTCCAGCGTTCCAACATCAATAGTCATAATGCCGCCAAAACCATATTCTTTGTTGTATAAAGCTTTGAAAAGCTCGTGATCTTTATGGCTTTTTAAACCGGGATACACCACTTTTAATCCGTCTTTTTCAAAATTTTCAGCTAAAAAAAGTGCATTTTCACTGTGTTTTTTCATCCGGATATGAAGCGACCTTAAATTTTTCAAGATACTGGCCGCCCTTAAACTGTCCATTACCGGACCTAACAGCATCATTGCGCCATCGTTAACGCTTCGCAAACTATTTATAAAATCTTGCGTTCCGCAAACCACGCCGCCAACAGTGTCGTTTGTGCCATTAATAAATTTTGTTAAACTGTGGATGGTTACATCTGCCCCTAATCTTTTAGCCGAAAAAATTAATGGCGTAAAGGTATTGTCAACCACCAATTTTATGTTGTGTTTTTTGGCGATTTTTGCCAATTCAGGCAAATTTGCAATTTCCAAAAGCGGATTGCTTTCTGCCTCGCAGTAAATCATTTTTGTTTGTGGCGTTATGGCTGCTTCAACTTTTTCCAACGAAGTAATGTCAACAAATGATGCGGAAATATTAAATTTTGGTGAAAAGTTTTTTAGAAAAGCATAAGTTCCTCCATAAATTGTTCTTGAAGAAACTATGTGATCCCCAGCGCCGCACATTTGTAAAAATACAGAAGTAATTGCGCCCATTCCCGATGCCGCCACATTTGCGGTTTCCGTAAATTCCATCGCCGCCAAAGCCTCACTTAAATATAAATTGCTCGGACTTGAATGACGGGAATACAAATAACAGCCTTCTGCGTGCCCTTCAAAAGTGTCGAGCATTGTTTTTGCGTGTAAAAAAGTGTAAGTTGCTGAATCTGAAATAGAAGGATTTACGCCTCCAAACTCTCCAAAATATTGTAAATCTTGGATTTTATTTGCCGGTTTGTTGCTCATAACTGAAATATTTATCATATAAAATTAGTGCAATTCAACTTAATAAACTGAATTAATTTATATTTTTAGTGTATTTTTCTTTAAATTATTTATTTTGAAGAATATTTTACTTTCAAAGTAAAATATTTTTATTATTTTTAGAAAAAATTACTGATTATGATGGTCAACTTAGATTTAACGGATAAAAAAATACTCAACCTGCTTCAGCAAAATTCAAAAGCGAACATTAAAGAAATCGCCTTAAAAATTGGACTGACCCAAACACCCACTTATGAACGCATAAAAAGGCTTGAAAAAACTGGCGTCATAAAAAATTATATCGCGGTTTTGGACAAAGAAAAAGTTGGCTATTCTATTGAAGTTTTTTGCCAAGTGACTTTATTGGTGCATTCAAAAGAGATGATTACTAGGTTTGAAAATGCCATAAACAAGATTGATGAAGTGATGGAATGCTTTCACGTGGCCGGAAATTACGATTATTTGTTAAAAGTCGTTGTAAAAGATATGAACAATTATCAGGCTTTTTTGAAAAATAAATTATCTGTTTTAGATTCTGTAGCCAATGTGCAAAGCACTTTTGTGATGTCATCAACCAAAGACAATGCGGGTTTAAATTTAGCCCCCTAGCCCCCGAAGGGAGGATAGAACGTTAAGAAAATGTATGGTATACATTTTTAGTGATAAGGCCAGCTGGCGCGTTGGGCTTTAGAAAGTTAAAAGATTAAAGGCTTA
This sequence comes from Bacteroidetes bacterium HGW-Bacteroidetes-3, assembly GCA_002842505.1. GTDB lineage: Bacteria > Bacteroidota > Bacteroidia > Flavobacteriales > Flavobacteriaceae > Lutibacter. Next base: position 1,814 of record PHDE01000238.1, read on the forward strand.
AAAGGCAATAGTTATATTGTGAATTCTTGTCTATTTTCTTCTCTATTCTATTTTCTAAATTATCAATTATCATTTATTTCTTAGCAATAATAGTCACCTGAAAATCAAAATCATCGTTCACAAACTTATCTTTTAAATCATTAAAGAAAGTTTTAGATTTGTATTTTATGTTGAAATCGGCCCTGTTAATTTGAAAAGTTTGGCTGATCAATGTCAGAGAATCATTGTTAACGGCAACCGTGGCGGGAAACGTAATTTGTTTTGTAATGCCTTTGATGGTCATATTTCCCGTAATAAAAGTTTTCCCGTTTTTAGTTTCACTTTTAGAAATTTCAAATTTTGAGGTTGGATAAACGGCTATTTCAAAAAAATCTTCAGATTTTAAATGGCCTTCCAATTTTGCGCTTCCGTCATCATCCTTAATGGTTGACACATCAACCAAAAAATTTCCGCCGACGATGTTATTGTTTTCCATTTGGAAATTTCCGGACAGTAATTTAATTGTTCCTGTATGGGAACCTGTTGGTTTGTATCCTTTCCAATTTAAGGTTGAATTTTCTATATTTACCTGGAAATTTTCCTGGGAATATACAACTTGGCCCATAAAAATAAAGGCTGAAAATAGGGTTGCAATGACAATGAATCCAGTTTTTTTCATCTGTTTATATTTTATTTTTTATTGGTAATCCCGAAAATTCGGGACTGTTCGCCATTAATCATTCCCTTGTGTATCAAAATTTGTTATGGCTCGTTTCAT
>PHDE01000048.1 GCA_002842505.1 Bacteroidetes bacterium HGW-Bacteroidetes-3
CTTCTCCAACCGCACTTGCCTGATATTGGCCGCCATGTTTTAAAGTAACATCTCTTAAAGCCCTTGATGAAGATAAATTGGATACCGTATTTCCTTTTGTTTTGCCCAACACATAATCTGCACAGGCAACCAGCGTATATTCTTCGCCAAACATAGAACCGTCTTCACAAACAAGCGCCAATCTGTCCACATCCGGATCAACCACTATGCCTAAATTCGCTTTTTCTTTTACCACCAATGCTGATATATCGGTTAAATGCTCTTTTAAAGGTTCCGGATTGTGCGGAAATTCTCCGTTAGGTTCACAATACAATTCAACACATTCTACGCCCAGTTTTTTCAATAAAGCAGGTATTGCAATTCCGCCAGTAGAATTTACGGCATCAACCACCACTTTAAATTTCGCTTTTTTTATGGCTTCCACATCCACCAATTTTAAATTTAAAACTTCTTGTATGTGTTTGTTGATATAATCTGCTTTCTTATTGTATTTGCCCAAATCATCAACTTCTGCAAAAATATACCCATCATTATCGGCAATTCCCAAAACCTCTTCACCGTCTAAAGCGCTTAAAAACTCACCTTTATGGTTCAATAATTTCAAAGCATTCCATTGTTTCGGATTGTGGCTTGCGGTGATAATAATGCCGCCGTCGGCAGCATCGAGCATTACGGCCAATTCAACTGTAGGTGTTGTTGACAGGCCAATATCGGTTACATTTATTCCCAAACCAACTAACGTGTTTGCCACCAAACTGCTCACCATTTTACCGGATATACGAGCATCTCGGCCCAAGATTACGGTAAGTTCCTTTTTGTTTGTATGATTTTTAAGCCACATGCCATAAGCAGCGGCAAATTTTACGGTGTCAATTGGGGTTAAATTGATATTTACGGTACCTCCTATGGTGCCTCTTATTCCTGAAATTGATTTTATTAATGACATTTATTGAATTTTTGCAACAAAGATAATTTTTATAGTTGTAATAGCACAAAAAAGGCTGCATCATATTGATGCAGCCTTTTTAATATTTAAATGAATTTGGGCTTATTTTCCGCCTTCCATTTTTTTCTTCAATGCGGCTAAATCACCACCTATATCGCCAAGAGTCGTTTTTTCTGCAGTATCAACGCTTTTTTGTTGTGCTACTTTTACATTTTTCTCTTCTTGAGCTTTAAAAATTGAAGTATGAGAAGCTACTATTCGTCTAAATTCTTTGTTGAATTCAATTACTTTGAATTGAGCAACATCGCCTTTAGCCAATTTAGATCCATCTTCTTTTATGATGAAACGACTTGGAACAAAAGCTTCAACATTGTCTTCCAAAGCAACTATTAATCCTTTATCGCTTTTATCTTTTACAGTTCCTTCGTGAATTGAATCGATTGCGTATTTTTCTTCGTGAGCATCCCAAGGATTTTCATTGGTTTGTTTGTGACCTAAATTTAATTTACGTCCTTCAACATCCAATTCCAATACTTGAACTTCCAATTTATCACCTACAGATACGAAATCTGATGGATGTTTGATTTTTTTGGTCCAAGAAAGGTCTGAAATATAAACCAAACCATCAATTCCTTCTTCCAATTCAACAAAAACACCAAAGTTTGTGTAGTTACGCACTGTACCAGTGTGAACTGAACCAACAGGATATTTTTCAGCAATATTGGTCCAAGGATCTGGATGCAATTGTTTAATTCCCAAAGACATTTTTCTTTCGTCTCTGTCTAAAGTCAATACTTGAGCTTCTACTTCATCGCCAACAGAAACAAAATCCTGCGCTGAACGTAAATGAGTTGACCAAGACATTTCAGAAACGTGAATCAATCCTTCAACACCTTTAGAAACTTCGATAAACGCACCATAATCAGCAATCACCACTACTTTACCTTTAATAGTGTCACCAACTTTAATGTTTTCGTCTAAGGCTTCCCAAGGATGTTTGTTCAATTGTTTCAATCCTAATTGAATTCTGGTTTTTTCATCATCAAAATCAAGAATTACCACATTTAAAGTTTGATCTAATTCAACCACTTCACTTGGGTGATTGATTCTTGACCAAGATAAATCTGTAATGTGAATTAATCCATCAACACCACCTAAATCAACAAAAACGCCATAAGAAGTAATGTTTTTAACAACACCTTCCAATACTTGGCCTTTTTCTAATTTACCAATAATTTCTTTCTTTTGAACTTCAATATCAGCTTCAATAAGTGCTTTATGCGAAACCACAACGTTTTTGAATTCGTGATTGATTTTCACAACTTTGAATTCCATTGTTTTTTCTACATATTGATCGTAATCTCTAATTGGTTTAACATCAATTTGAGATCCTGGCAAGAATGCTTCAATTCCAAAAACATCTACAATCATACCGCCACGAGTTCTGCATTTAACGAAACCGTTAACCACTTCACCAGTTTCGTGTGCATTATTTACACGATCCCAAGCTTTAATAACTCTTGCTTTTTTGTGTGATAATACCAATTGACCAGTATTGTCTTCTCTTTTATCAACCAAAACTTCAACCATATCTCCAACAGCTAAATTAGGATTGTAACGAAATTCATTCAATGAAATAACGCCTTCAGATTTTGCATTGATGTCAATAATTACTTCACGATCTGTTTTTCTGATAACGATCCCTTCAATTACTTCACGTTCACTTACAATTCCTAAGGTAACATCCAATGCTGCTTCAAAGGCTTTTAGGTTTTCAGCGTCAACAGCTTCAATCCCTTCTTCGTACATATGCCAGTCAAAATTCGCTAAAAATTCTTCTGGATTTACTTTTTTTACTTTTGGAGCTTCCACTGTTTCAGCCACTTCTTCTTTGGCAACTTTTTCAGCTTTTGGTGCTTTTGGTGCTTTAACTTCTACTTCAGCCACTTTTCCAGCTTTTGGTACTTCAACTGTTTCAACCGCTTCTTCTGCAGTTTCTTTTTCAGCTTTTGGCGCTTCAACTGTTTCAGCCACTTCTTCAGTGGTTTCTGTTTGGGCTTTCGCCACTGTTTGGTTTACTTCAGGAGCATCGTTTTGCTCTTCAGTATTTTTTGTTTCTTCAGACATATTTGCTGATGATAATTATTTGTATCTTATTGTTATCCAGATTTTTATACGATAATAACGCAAAGAGTTGGTTTACATTATTTTTTTTCTCATCCCTTTTAAAATCTGCTCTCGTTAAAAGGAGTGCAAATTTACTTAATTTATTTTATTATAACAAAAAGAAAATGAAGCATTTATAATAAATTAAATTGAAAGATATATTTGATATTTGATTTTTGATTTACGATTTACGATTTACGATTTTTGATAAACGCTTTTAGATTTACGATTTTAATGTACCGCTGGCTCGAGAAAAACATTTTTGATTTACGATTTTTGATTTGCGATTTTTTGATTTTTCTGCCAAAGAAAAATTGTTGTCACACGAGCGGAACGCTCGCTCCAGCAACCGGGAATTTACAATTTAAGATTTGAACTTCGGTCTTCGATCCCGATAGCTCCTAGAAACCGCAAGTCGCACGTTGGCGCTAGCATCCCGATCGTGCTAAAACCCAAAACTAAAATTGAAAATATAAAGATTATTTTTACTTAAAAATCCTTGTTTTTTTTGCCAAAGCACGACTGGTGTAACAACAGAATTCGCAGACACGAGCGGAACGCTCGCGCTAGTAACAGGAAACTTCTGACTTCGGTCTTCTGTCTACTGACTTCCAACTTTTTTAATTATCTATCCAAGTTTTAAAATCTTTCACGCGTTCGCGACTCACAATAATATCTGAATTCTTAAATGAATTCAACACCACTTTTAACCGGCTGTTTGAATAAGAAATAATGTCTTTTATGGCATTGATATTGATGAAATATTGCCTATTTACTCTGAAAAATGTTGTTGGCTGCAGTTTTTCTTCCAATTGTTCCAGTGTATCTTCTAAAAGGTAAGTTCTATTGTCTGTGGTGAAAATATTTGTTGCTTTATTTTCGCTATAGAAACATTCAATGGCATCAACAGAAATCATTTTTAGATGCGGACCAATTTTAACCGTAAATCGGGTTTTATAATTTTTTTTGATTGGCGCAATTAATTGTTTAATTTGTTCCAGATTTAAAACGCCTTTTGATGTGTTTAAATGCAACGTTTTAAATTGATTGATGGCATTTTCAAGTTCATCGTTGTCAATTGGTTTCAGCAAATAATCGACACTGTTTAATTTAAATGCTTTTAAGGCATATTCATCATAAGCTGTTGTGAAAATAATGGCACTTTTAATGTCAACTTCCTCAAAAATTTCAAACGACAATCCATCAGAAAGTTGAATATCCAGAAACAGCAAATCGGGATGCTCATTGTTCAAAAACCAATTGATGGATTCTTCTACTGAATGCAACATTGCTATGGGCACAATTCCAAATTCATTGAGCATTCTGCTCAATCTTCTCGCGGCCGGTTTTTCATCTTCAATAATTACTGCTTTCATTTTTTGGTATTTTGGATTTTGGATTTTGGATTTTGGATTTTGGATTTTGGATTTTGGATTTTGGATTTTTTCATAATTGTACGGACAGGTCGCGACCTGTCCCTAGTTATACTTTTATATTATTCCCCCTTCGGGGGATAGGGGGCTATTATTCCCAAATATCTCGTTTATCATTTTCCATATATTCCTTAATTTTTTGGTCTTCCCAGTTTTTACCGAAAATAATATCCATTCCAAAAACCCCAAATGCATGAAAAGCGAGTCCTATTCCCCAAAATAAAATGGTGTTATACGATTGCCATTCCCATAAAACTTCTGTTCCGCCTTCAGAAAAAACCCTTGCAATCAATAAAAATGCATTTACCAAAAGGTAAACCATTAAATGTACATAAAATCCCTTTATTGATTTTACCTTTTTTTTAGCGCGTAAATATTTTTGTTCTTCAGTATATTCTGTTTTCATAATGCTGATTTTAACAATTAATTATTATCCCTTTCTATAAATTCTTTAATCTTTCTGTCTTCCCAACCTTTTCCAAATATTAAATTATGATTGAATGCTGCCAATGCATGAAATGTGAGTCCAATTCCCCAACCAATCATCGGAAACCAAAACCATTGAAATTCTGGAGAAAATCTTAGATTTATGAATATTAAAAATGGGATTACTACTATGTAAGCAAGGAAATCTGAATAAAATCTCTTCACTTTTTCAACATTTTTTTTGGCTCTGATGTATTTTTGTTCTTCGGTATTTGCTGTTTTCATGTTTTTTTGTTTTTAGAATCTGGTATTTTTATTATTCCACCTTCGGGGGTTAGGGGGCTTTTATTCCCAGTACTGTTTATCTTCGTTTTCCATATATTCCTTAATCTTACGTTCTTCCCAACCTTTTCCTAATATCGGATTGTAACTGAATGCTTTAAAACCGTGAAATACAAGTCCAATTCCCCAACCAAACATTGGAAACCAAAACCAATGGAAATGAGGTGAAAACTTTAAATTTATAAAAATTAAAAATGGAATTATAATACAATAGGAAATTAAGCTTCCATAAAATTCTTTGATATCGTGTACGCGTTCAACTGCTCTTAAATATTTTGAATTTTCTATAGCTTCAGTTTTCATTGTTTTTGTTTTTTGAGTTAATAATGGCAATTTTACAATGAAATTTTCGGTATTTTTTTCAACCAAAACTTTTTTCAAGGTGATTAAATGATAGCGGTCTATAATGTTTTTCAATCCTATTTTGGTGCCATTTTCCATTGTAGTTTTTGGATTAAAATTATTGGAAACTACCAAATAACCGTTTTCTTCGGTAATAGTAACTTTTAGCGGATTTTCTTCAGAAAACACATTATGTTTAATTGTATTTTCCAATAATAATTGTAACGATAGCGGTAAAATTTTATATTCTGAATCGCTCGCTTTTTCAGGAATCTCAAAGGTTACGGCATTCTCAAACCGCATTTTCAGTAATTCCATATAGGTTTTGGCAAAATGCAATTCTTCATCCAATTCAATTAAATCCTTGTTTTTTTGTTCTAAAACATACCTGTACACTTTGGAAAGTTTTGTGGTAAATTTTTCTGCCAACTTCGGATTTTCACCAATTAATGAGGTCAAAACATTTAAACTGTTGAACAAAAAATGAGGATCAATTTGGCTCTTTAGCGATTCATACTTGGCAGTTTCCGTTTTTGCCACAATTTGCTGTTCATTAACCCTATTTTCCGTTAATGCTTTATAAAAAAAGATTGCGTGAAATACCAAACTTATAATCAATGTCACTCCTAAACCAAAAGAGTAATAAGCTTTTGCACTTGGATCGTTTAAAAAACTTTCAATCGGGTTTCCCAAAATAGCAACAAATGTTATAAATCTTAAGAATACCAATCCAATCATTGTGAATAAAACTGAACCAAAAGCACCAATAATTAAGCGTTTTTGTGAATGCTCTTTCCAAGTAAGTTTTTTTTCTAAAAAATGAAAGAAATAACCATTTATTACACTTAATACAAAGGCATACATAAAATGAATTCCAAATACTTTAACCAATTCATCAATTGGCTGATTAAATCCGCCAGCAAATAGCAATCGCTCAATTACAAATATTATAATTGCTAATATTGTTGAAATTTTTAATAGATATTTAATATCTGTTTTCATTTTATAGAAATTACTTTTATTAAACTGCAATTTAAAATTTAATTTCTAAATTAAGGGCATTGTCTTTTACTTCAAATTTTGCACTATCAAATTCGGGCGGACCAAAATTCAACCTATTATTTGACAAACCATAACTTTCAATTGGCATCCTGCTTTCGTCAAAATCCATGCTGTTATTTCCATTTTCATCGTGAAAACAAATAATGGCATAAATTCCCTGCGGAACATTTTCAAACACAACGGTGCTTTTTCCATTTTCAACAGAAGCCGATTTGGCATAAATAGGCTGTTTCATAAAATTCTCTTCGCTATAAAAAGCAAATTTTACAGTCCCATTGTCACTTAGTGCATTTCCTGCAGTAACGGTAACCGAGATTCCTTCTTCTAATTTGTTCGGAGTTGTTTGTGCAAAAATCATTGATGTAATCAATAATGTGAGCGCTAAAATTACTTGTTGCATACTTTTTAATTTTATGGTTACTATTAATTTATAGGTCAAATTTGGCGAGATTTATTGCAGCATAAAATTGTTACTTTCCCAACTGTAATATATTTGTTCTGAACCGTAAATATTGCATCCTAAAACCTAAAATAACCATTTAAAACCTCATTATTTAATAAAACTCTTTTAAAAAAACCCTAACATTCATCATATTATTATATAAAAAAGTTTGTACTTTTATAAAACTTTTTATAAAAACCATTGAATTATGAAAATATACGATGACAAACACATTAAAAATGTTGCTTTTGTTGGTGCCCATAAAAGTGGTAAAACAACATTGGCCGAAACAATGCTTTTTGAAGCCGGCTTAGTCAGCCGCCGTGGTAGCGTTGAGAATAAAAACACCATTTCCGACTACCACGCGATAGAACATGAAAGAGAAACTTCCGTTTTTGCCACGCCGCTTCATACCGAATGGCGCAACTACAAAATAAACATTATCGACACTCCCGGATTAGATGATTATATTGGCGAAATCGCCTCTACAATGCATGTTACAGATTCTGTTGTGATGGTCATAAATGCACAATATGGCGTTGAAGTTGGCACAGAAATAATTTGGGATTACATTGACAGATTTTCGCGCCCAACCTTATTTGTAATCAATCAAATAGATCATCCAAGCGCCGATTTTGACGAAAGCTACAAAAGCATTGTTGATTTGGCAGGTAAAAATGTGGTTAAAGTTCAGTATCCGCTTGTCGTTAATGGCGCACAATGCATTATTGACGTGCTTAAAATGAAAATGTACAAATTTGGGCCACAAGGAGGAAAACCTGAAAAATTAGAAATTCCTAAAGACCAAATAGAACACGCGACCGAACTTCAAAATGAATTAATAGAAAAAGCGGCTGAAAATGATGAAAATTTAATGGAACTTTATTTTGATAAAGGCACTTTAAATGAAGATGAAATGCGCGAAGGAATTAAAAAAGGAATGCTCAACCATGAATTGTTCCCTGTATTTTGCATTTCCGCGCTAAATGATATGGGAACAGGCCGGTTAATGGGGTTTATTGACAACGTTGCTCCGTCCGCAGCCGATTTAAAACCCGAGCAAAGTGTTGAAGGCAAATCGGTTGAATGTAAAGTAAATGCGCCAACGGTGCTGTTTATCTTTAAAACGGTATATGAACCAAACTTGGGGCAAATTAGTTTCTTTAAAGTAAAATCGGGCGAAATTAAGCAAAATGACAAGCTTGAAAATTCCAGAAACGGTGAAATTGAAATCGTAAACCAGCTATATATTATGGATGGCAAAAACAGGGATTTGGTTGAAAAATTAAGCGCCGGAGATATTGGAGCCACTTTAAAATTAAAGTTTACAGAAACAAATGACACCCTTAGGACAAAAGGCTGTGACATTACCATAAAACCAATTGATTATCCAGAAACCAGGATTACAAAAGCCGTAAGGGCTTCTGACAAAAATGATGATGAAAAGTTAAACGAAGCGCTTAAAAAGATCCATAGCCAAGATCCAACCGTAAGCGTTAAGTACTCACCTGAGTTAAAACAACTTATTTTATCTTGTCAAGGGGAATTGCATTTAGCGACAATTGACTGGATTTTGCAAAACACTTACGGCATAAAAGCAGTTTTTGAACAACCTAAAATTGCCTATCGGGAAACCATACAACGCTCTGCAACAACAAGTTACAAACACAAAAAACAATCCGGTGGTTCGGGTCAATTTGGGGAAGTTCACATTAAAATTGAACCTTGGTTCGAAGGAATGCCGGAACCTGAAGGATTTAACGTAAGGGGAAAAGAAGAAATTAACCTGGATTGGGGAGGAAAATTGATTTTCTACAATTGTATTGTTGGTGGCGTCATTGATGCCCGCTATTTGCCTTCTGTTTTAAAAGGAATTTTAGAAGTTATGGAAGAAGGTCCTTTAACCGGATCTTACGCCAGAGATGTTCGGGTAATGCTATTTGACGGCAGAATGCACGCTGTGGATTCTAACGACATTTCGTTTAAAATTGCAGGGGCACACGCTTTTAAGGAAGCTTTTTTAAATGCAAAACCTAAATTATTGGAGCCAATTCATGAGCTTTCCGTAAAGGTTCCGGAAGAATTGATGGGTAATGTCATGACCGATTTGCAATCGCGCAGATCTGTTATTTTAGGAATGGACAGTGATGGAAAATATCAAACCATTAAAGCTAAAACACCTTTGGCCGAAATGTATAAATATTCAACAACTTTGCGTTCTATAACTCAAGGAAGAGGAAGTTTTAGCACTAAATTTTCAAATTTTGAATTGGTGCCAAACAATGTTCAGGAAGAATTGGTGAAAAAATAAAACCTATTTTAACAAAAATAAAGACTCGTCTATTTAACGCAAATGGACGAGTCTTTTAGTTAAAAAAACCAATTAATATTTATTAATTCAATTAATTTTTATAATTCTTAAAGTTTTAGATGGTTATTAAACAATAAATTTTAAAAAAGATTAAATATTAATTGATTGCCAATATAATAATTTTTTTCTATAAAAAAAAGTTTTGTCGCTAAAAATTTGTCTATTACTCATTAACAATGCAATTATTAAAGCGTTTTATTGTATTTAATTCAATAGAAAAATTTATATAATTCGTTATTTATACATCGGTGATAAATCTGTATCTTTGCACCATAATATATTTTTCATGAAACTAATATTAATAACAATTGGCCTCTTAGCCATTGGCGTTGCAGGAATAGCGATTAAACTTTGGGCAAAAAAAGACGGTAAATTTGCCGGAACTTGCGCAAGCCAAAATCCGCATTTAAATAAAGAGGGAGAACCATGTGGATTCTGCGGAAAATTGCCGGATCAATGTGAAAATAAATAAGAGATGCTTGAATATCTGTTTATTGCTTTCATAGTAATTTTTTGTATTCAGTTTATTTATTACCTATTCATTTTTAGTTCTTTTTCTTTTTCTAAAAAAAGTCCAACCGAAAATCACTTCAATTTACCTGTTTCAATAATCATTTGCGCTAAAAATGAAGCTAAAAACTTAACTAAAAATTTACCGCATTTCTTAAAACAAAATTACCCTAATTTTGAGTTGGTTTTAATAAATGACCGTTCAAACGACCGCACTTTAAAAGTGATGGAGCAGTTCAGAAAAGAGTCCTTAATTCCTGTAAAAGTTGTGGATGTTGCTTCAAATGAACAATTTTGGGGAAGCAAAAAATATGCGCTTACTTTAGGAATAAAAGCTGCTTCTTTTGAACATTTATTGTTTACGGATGCCGACTGCATTCCCATTTCTGAAAGCTGGATACATGAAATGGCCAGTAATTTCACCAATCAACATCAAATTGTATTGGGTTACGGCGCCTATCAAAAAATAAAAAAATCATGGCTTAACAAACTCATTCGTTTTGAAAGCCTATTCACAGCTATGCAATATTTTGGCTATGCAAAAATTGGAATTCCCTATATGGGCGTTGGCCGAAATTTAGCTTATACAAAATCGACTTTTTTCAAGGTAAATGGCTTTGCCAATCATATGCATATTAAATCGGGCGACGATGATTTATTCATAAATGAAGTGGCCACAAAACAAAATACGGCCATTTCTTGCTCTCAAAACAGCTTTACGGAATCCAATCCAAAAACGTCCTTTAAAGATTGGATTTTACAAAAAAGAAGGCATATTTCCACCGCTTCTTTATACAAACCTTTACACAAATTTTTATTGGGTCTGTTTTTTGCTTCCCAAATGTTATTTTGGATTCTGGCGATTATACTGCTAGGTTTCCTATATAATTGGCAGCTAATTGCGATTTTAGTTTTTACCAGATTCCTGTTTTTATACTTGGTTATTGGCTTTTCAGCCAAAAAATTAAATGAAAGAGATTTAATATTGCTGATTCCTTTTTTTGAAATATTTTTAATTTTGACACAAATGTTTATCTTTATAAAAAATATGATTTCAAAACCCACACATTGGTAAAAAAAAACAGTGATATTGCCGATTTAATTGAAAAAGCAAGAAAAAAAGACCAAAAGGCTTTTAACACCCTGCTAAACACTTATTGGAGTGATGTTTATCGTTTTCAATTGTCAAAAACTGAAGATGAAGACGAAGCCGAAGACATTACCATACAAACCTTTTCAAAAGCCTTTGATAAAATTAACCTGTATAACGAAAGTTATAATTTTAAAACTTGGCTGATATCAATTTCAAAAAATATTTTTTTGGACCATTTGAGAAAACAACGTACAGAAACCATTTCCATCAACAAAAAAGAATCTGAAGCCTATAAAATTTTTGATGAAAGCCCATCGGCTGAAGACCAGTTAATTATTGATCAAAATTTAGCGCAATTGCTAAACTATCTTAAGTTATTGAAACCTCATTATCAGGAAATTATTAATCTGCGATATTTCAGGGAAATGAGTTATAAAGAAATGGCCGAAATTTTAAATGAACCTATTGGCAACATCAAAATAAAGTTGTCGAGAGCCAAAAAATTATTGGCTGAAATTATCAAAAAATCTACCGAAAGTTGATTTCAAAAAAATCAAATTGGCTTAAAAAATTAGGTCCGGGCATTCTTTTTGCCGGAGCCGCAATTGGGGTTTCCCATTTGGTTCAATCCACCCGAGCGGGCGCCGACTTTGGTTTTGGTTTGGTTTGGGCATTGGTTTTAATTCATATTGTTAAATACCCATTTTTTCAATTTGGCCCCAGATATGCAACTGCAACAGGAGAAAGTTTGCTGGACGGCTATAAAAAATTGGGAAAAGGCGTGTTGCTTGCCTATTTTATTTTAAACCTGGCAACAATGTTCACCATTCAAGCAGCAGTAACCGTCGTCACTGCCGGATTGGCCGCTAATTTATTTGGAATTACTACAAGTCCCGTAATTTGGAGCATTATCATCACCTTAATTTGCCTTTCTATATTAATTATTGGACGTTATAAATTGCTCGATAAATTAATGAAATTAATTGTGATTACCTTAACTTTAAGTACTGTAATTGCTTTAATTGTGGCGGCATTTAATTCAACAAATACAGCAAGTTTCGCGCAAATTATTCCAAAGGGAACAGTTGAAGTCGGATTTTTAATTGCATTTTTAGGGTGGATGCCCGCGCCGCTCGATGTTTCTATTTGGCAATCTCTTTGGGCATTGGAAAAACAAAAGGACAAATCCAACGAATTTACAGTAAAACAAGCTATTTTCGACTTTAACGTTGGCTTCTTGAGCACTTTGGTATTGGGTATTTGTTTTGTGGCATTAGGCGCTATTGTGATGTTTAATTCAGGTGAAACATTCAGTTCAGGCGCTGTTCAATTTTCAGAGCAATTAATTACGCTTTACACCAAAAATTTAGGGCCCGAAATGTTTATTTTTATTGCCGCCGCAGCCTTTACCACAATGTTTAGCACCACAATTACAACGTTAGACGCTTCGCCAAGGGCTATGACAAAGGCTTTTGAATTGCTAACCCATAAATCGCATAAAAATATATACTGGTTTTGGATAGGTTTTCTATCAATCGGAACAATTTCAATTTTGGTTTTCTTTAAGTCGGAAATGGGATTTTTAATAAAAATCGCCACAATTTTATCTTTTTTGACGGCACCTTTTTTTGCCATTATCAATTACATATTAATCTCCGGAAAACACACGCCCGCAGCTTGGCAACCTTCTTTGCAACTAAAAATGCTGAGTTGGTTTGGTATTTTGTTTTTAATCGGCTTTAGCTTATGGTATCTTTATACATTAAATTAGTTTGTAATTTCTTTGTACTTTTGCAGTCTATTAAATAAAAAAATGTCACAAGAAACCACTTCATTACCCAATAAAATACAAAAACCGGCTTGGTTGCGCGTTAAGTTACCTGTTGGAAAAAAATATACAGAATTACGGAATTTAGTCGATAAATATAAATTGAATACCATTTGCACCAGCGGAAGCTGTCCGAATATGGGCGAATGCTGGACTGAAGGCACGGCTACATTTATGATTTTAGGAAATACCTGCACACGTTCTTGTGGGTTTTGCGGCGTAAAAACTGGTAGACCAGAAACCGTTGATTGGGAAGAACCTGAAAAAGTGGCGCGTTCCATTAAATTGATGAAGATTAAACACGCCGTAATCACTTCAGTTGACAGAGATGATTTAAAAGATGGCGGCTCCATTATTTGGGCGGAAACCATTAACGCCATAAGAAGAGCAAATCCAGAAACCACATTGGAAACTTTAATTCCCGATTTTCAAGGGAATAAAACCAATATAGACAGGGTTTTAGCGGTTGCTCCTGAAGTAATTTCCCATAACCTGGAAACTGTGAGAAGATTGACAAGAGAAGTGAGAATTCAGGCCAAATACGACCGAAGCCTGGAAGTTTTACTTTATATGAAAAACGAAGGCCAACGCAGAACTAAATCGGGCATTATGCTTGGTTTGGGCGAAACAGAAGAAGAAGTATTGGAAACAATGCAGGATTTGGCAAACGCCAAAGTGGATGTTTTAACCATTGGCCAATATTTACAGCCAAGCAAAAAACATTTGCCCGTGATTGAATTTATCACTCCCGAACAATTTATTAAATACAAAGAAATTGGAATGACTATGGGCTTTAAATATGTTGAAAGTGGTGCATTGGTACGATCTTCCTATAAAGCGCAACGGCATTTGGAATAAAAATAGTTTTAAGTTTTGAGTGTTAAGCTTTAAGCAATCAGCTTTATATTTTTTGTTTACTTTTTAGCCTTTATTCATTAAGTCTTTCCAACTATTATCACTTTAACTATTAATTAACAATAAGTTACAATTCTCGGCATATCTATTGGTAATATAATTGTAACAAAGTTTTGTAACCTTTGTTTTCATTCTTAGTAAGTTTGATTGGTTAATGAAAAAAGTGCCTTTTGGCACTTTTTTCATTTAAACACTTTTCTTTTCAAACACTATTTTAACCTATTTAACCAAGCTTCCTTCTTCAAGCAAAATATCATAAATATACCCTTGTCCAAAATCTTTGTCCAATATAATTACGCCTTTAAAAGTGACGATATCACCAACATTAACCGAATCAATGGTTGTGATCGTTAAATCAGCCTTGTTTTCAAACCGTGTCCCGTCAACAATATGCACCCAATTTTTGTTCATAATACCATCATTGACTTTCACAACTTTTCCTTTCACAATAATAGACTTGCCTGAAAATGATTTTTTAGCTGAAAATAATTCCGCCAACGAAGTTCCTCCTTTTGGCTTTTCAATTTTTAAATTGCTGTCAACTACAGGCGCTGAAGTTGCATGTGGGTCTTCTGCCTTAATTTCAACAGCTTTTTCAGTTGTTCTTATGGCATCGGCAAAAACAATCTCATCGAATGTTTTATTCAACTGTTTACTTTCAAAATCCTTCATCGTCATTCCGCCGTCATAATAATAAGTTTCCCCTACAGTTACAGGCATATTTGATATTGCCATCCAATAGGTTTTCCCATTTTCTTCAACATTTATGTAGGCATAATTACCGCCATCCAAAGATTCCTTCACAACAATTTTATGAGCAACTGATTCAGTCCCTGTTTCATCCTTAATTTTTGAATAGTTTGTTTTGTCCTTGCAACTTACCATTAAAAGAACACTAAACAATATGGTAAAAAATTTCATTTTATTTTTCATTTTATTTGATTTAATTCTCATTTTATTTGATTTAATTTTTTGTAAAAGTAACGATTATTACACAAATACAATATGATATTAATCACCATTTTATTAAAGCTAAACTATTGTTTTTCAAACAGATATTTGTTTTGCTGAAATGTTTATTCCCAAACCAGTATCCTCTGTTTGCGCTTAAAGGAGAAGGATGTCCGCAAGTAAAAACGCAATGCTTCTTTTGGTCAATTTTTTTGCCTTTCTTTTGAGCGTAACCACCCCACAATAAAAAAACGACGTGTTCCTTTTTTTCTGAAATAATTGAAATAATGGCATCCGTAAATTGTTCCCATCCTTTATTTTGATGAGAGCCTGCATTTTTGGATTTCACCGTTAAAGTGGCATTCAATAAAAGCACGCCTTGTTTTGCCCAACGCGTTAAATTTCCGCTTTGGGGATATGGAATTCCTAGATCTGCTTCAATTTCTTTGAAAATATTTTTTAAAGATGGCGGATGTTTTACCCCATCATTCACCGAAAAACACAATCCGTGCGCCTGCCCTTCTCCGTGATATGGATCTTGGCCAATAATAACCACTTTTAAATCCTCAAAAGCGCACAAATTAAACGCTTCAAAAATTTGATCTTGGGCAGGAAAACAAGAATTTTCAACATATTCCTCTTTCACATAATTGATAAGCTCTTCAAAATAAGGTTTTTCAAATTCCGTTTGCAATAACGGCTGCCAACTATCGCTGATATTTAAATGCATCAATTCATTTTTTTATTTATCGGCAAAATTAATGAAAATTATGAAATTGATTGTTTCTTTAATTTTGAACTTTCAACTTTAAGTAATTTTGCCTGTGCCGATTTTAGGCAGTCAGGAGTCTGAAAATCAAACACTCAAAATAAGATACTTTGCGGAATCGGGGCTTTGAAACTTCCGTCTTCGGTCTTCGGTCTTCTGACTTTCAACTTTGACTTTAAACTTTAACCATTTATAGTTACTTTTGTAAAACTTTTCAAATTAAGGTAATTTATGAGCAGTATTTCAGAAAAAACATTGACCGATTTAGAATTTTTCACCGTTTTAAAAAAAGTCGGCGGTTATTGCATTTCCGATTTGGGAAAAGAAGCTGCAGTACAAATTAGGCCATTAAAATCGAAAGAAATACTGCTTCCTGAATTGCTTCAAGTGAACGAATATTTGTCCTCTCTTGAAAATGACAACCGAATCCCCAGCCATTATTTTGATGATATTCAGAAAGAAATTCACCTCTTAAATATTGAAAATAGCTATCTTGAACCCGCTTCTTTTTTAAAAATAACAAATAACGCAACAACTATTTTTGAACTGCTTCAATTTTTTAAAAAATTCAAGTTGATTTATCCCACGCTTTTTAAATTTTCAGAAGAAATTGAAATCCAAAAGGAATTAATAGAAAACATAAAAGCAATTATTACACCTTTTGGGGAAGTTCAGGACAATGCTTCAACTTTGTTAAAACAATTGCGGGGCGAAATAAATGAAATTCGCTCTAAAATCGGTTCAAGTTTCAACAAAGCCTTAAACCATTGCAACAGCGCAGGTTATTTGGATGAAATACGTGAATCGGTTATTGAGAATCAGCGGGTTTTGGCGGTTCAGTCGATGCATCGGAAAAAAGTGAAAGGCAGTTTGTTGGGAACTTCCAAAACGGGAAGTATTGTGTTTATTGCTCCGGAAGCCACACTGCAATTTGCGCGGGAATTACAAAATTTGGCGTATGATGAGCATCAGGAAATCGTCAGAATTTTAAAAGAACTGACAAATTCAACCCGAATATTTGCGCCCGATTTGATTGAATATCAAAAATACCTCATCAAACTAGACGTGATTGGCGCGAAAGCAAAATACGCCAAAACCGTTCACGCATGTTTGCCTAAAATTACTTCAGAAAAAAAGGTCTTTTTAAAAGACGCCTTCCACCCTATTTTATTGCTGAACAATCAAGAAAAAGGTTTGGAAACTTTTCCACAAACACTGGAATTAAATCCGAAACAGCAAATCATTATTATCTCTGGCCCAAATGCCGGCGGAAAAAGCATTACCCTAAAAACCATTGGTTTGCTGCAAGTGATGGTGCAAAGCGGTTTGTTGATCCCTGTTCATTTTCGCTCTGAAACTTGTTTTTTTGAAAATATCTTGACCGATATTGGCGACAACCAATCCATTGAAAATCAGTTAAGCACTTATAGTTACCGCTTAAAAAATATGCGCGATTTTCTGCGAAAATGCAACAACCGAACTTTGTTTTTAATCGATGAATTCGGAACCGGAAGCGACCCGGAATTGGGCGGCGCATTGGCCGAAATATTTTTGGAGGAATTTTATGAAAAAAAAGCATTTGGGATTATTACAACGCATTACGCCAACCTTAAAGTTTTGGCGAGCGAATTGGAAAATGTGGTAAACGCGAATATGCAATTCGACGAAAAAACGCTGCAGCCTTTGTATAAATTGTTTATCGGACAAGCAGGAAGTTCTTTTACATTTGAAGTTGCGCTTAAAAACGGCATTCCCTTTAGCTTGATCAACAAGGCAAAAAAACGCGTAAAAGTTGAAAAAGTGAGGCTCGACAAAACCATTTCTAAACTGCAGCAAGAGCGAAACATATTGCAAAAAACCTCGGAAACTTTGGAATTAGAGAAAACGAAAGCCATTAAACAATCTGATCATTTATCCGAAAAGCAACAAAAAATTCAGGAGAAATTAGAAAATTTTCAGGAATTATACGACAGCAACCAAAAAATGCTTGCGTACGGAAGAAAAATAAATGAGCTCATCAACAAATATTTTCAAACTAACAATAAAAAAGAACTCACCGCCGAATTTAACAATTGGCTCGCCAACGAAAAAGGAAAATTTTTAAAGAAAAATCCCGTAAAAGCCGTCACAAAAGTTGAAAAACAAAAAGTAAAAGTCGAAAAACAAAAAGAAGAAGAAAAACTAAAAATCACCGAAAAAGAAGTGATGGTTGAAGTGGTAAAAGTGAGAGAAATTCAGCAAAAAGAAGCTGTGATTACCGCAAAACAAAAATCGGATTACGTTTATAAAGTTCAAGACCGGGTAAAAATTCTCGGCTCAAACTCAACAGGAACCATAGAAAAAATTGAAAAAAACAACGCTTTTATCAACTATGGTTTTTTCACCACCAAAACCACTTTGGAAAAACTTGAATTGGTTGAATCTGCAAAAAAATAGCCAAACAATTTATAAAAGTTTCCAGTCTTCAGTTTCAGTCAGCAGTTTTTTGGCAATCTTTTTACTTTCTTGCCAATTTAAAAACAGTTAAACAATTAAACAGTTAAACCATTTATTCCCTTTCATACCGCTCCATTTCCCTGTCATAAAAAGCCGATGCTTCCTCAATTAAACCTGAAACCATTTCGGAAAGTTCCGCTTCATCGCCTTCCAAATCTTCAAACCATTCAATTTCGTCATCAACCAAATTGATCACAAATCGTGGAAACTCGGTATGAATAACAAAAATAGCGTCCAAATAATCGGTATTGTCGCCCAATAAAAATTTAGGTAAGTTCATTTTTTTCTCTTATTAATTTTTTTGACAAATAGTTAAATCTTAAAAACAGCATAATTGCCGAACTTGTTAAAGCGGTCAATAAGCCAATCCATATTCCAAAGGTACCCAAATCTGCAATACTGCCAAAATAAATGCAAACCGGAAATCCGATAATCCAATACGCGATAAAAGTGAGTATTGACGGCACATTTACATCTTGCAATCCGCGCAAAGCGCCTAAGATCACCGCTTGCATTCCGTCTGACAATTGAAAAATTCCCGCAACAATCAAAAGACTTGAAGCGATGCCAATAACTTCCAAATTATCGGTGAACATCCAAGGCAAAATATCTTTTAAAACAATAAATCCAACAGTAAATATGGACATTATAATCAAAATCAATAAAAAGTTTGAAAAAGCGATGCGCCGCAATTCCAAATAATTCCCCAATCCCTTCTGGTTGCCGACTCTTATGGTTGCCGCCGCGCCAATTCCCACCGCAATCATAAAGGTGGTTGAAGCCATTTTTATGGCAATTTGGTTTGCTGCTTGCGGAAAAGCGCCCAAAGTGCCGGCCAATAAAACCGAGGCCGTGAACAAACCGACCTCAAAAAGCATTTGCAAAGCTGTCGGCAACCCTAATTTTGTAATTTTTAAAAAGATGCTGCCTTTTAGTTCCCTAAATTTTAGTCGGTTCATATAAACTGCAAATTTTTGTTTATTCCTCATCACAAGGTAAAGGAAAACCACCATCACAATTCGGGAAATCAATGTTCCCAAAGCTGCGCCAACCAATTCCAATCTTGGGAAAATCCACAAACCATAAATCAACATAAAGTTTAAAAACACATTTACAACATTGGTTATTATGGTAGCGTACATTGAATATTTTGTTTCGGACAAACCGTCGGCAAACTGCTTAAATCCCTGAAAAATCATCAATGGAAGCATTGAAAGCGCCACAATTTCAAAATAAGGAATTGCCAACGCCACCACTTCTTCCGGCTGGTCCAAATGATACAATATTGGTTTCAACAAAAACAACATCACCACCATCACAATTCCCAAAATAGTCGATAAAATTAATCCGTGCTGAAAAATTCCTCTGCCTTTTTCCACGTTGCCTTCGCCGTCAGATTCGGCAATTAAAGGGGTAATGGCAAATGAAAAACCAATGCCAATAGAAAGCGCTATAAAAACCAAACTATTGCCAAGCGAAGTTGCCGCCAGCTCAACAGGACCAAGCCTTCCCACCATAATATCATCAATCAAGCCAACCAATAAATGGCCCAAAGACCCCATCATAATTGGCGTGGCCAGTTTCAGGTTTTTAGTAAACTCTGAGGTGTAGTTTTTAAGTTTCAATTGAATTAATATAAGGCGCGAAGATAAATAAATTAATTAGCAATAATATCCGATTTTTGATTTACGATTTACGAATTACGATTTGGGATTTGGGATTTGGGATTTGGGATTTTGGATTTTGGATTTTGGATTTGGGATTTGGGATTTGGGATTTGGGATTTGGGATTTGGGATTTGGGATTTGGGATTTGGGATTTGGGATTT
>PHDE01000049.1 GCA_002842505.1 Bacteroidetes bacterium HGW-Bacteroidetes-3
CCCGAAAGGGAACGCCCACCAAAATATCGGCACACCCAAATTTGCATTTTTAACGAAACTTTCGCATTTTTTTTGATGGGTTGCTGGCTAATTGTAAACGCTTCAAGAATAACGATTTAATGTATAAAACTTTTTAGTTTTTATTTTTTAATCTGCTGATAAACAATATTTTAGATTCAAAATTGCTAGGATTTCTTAAAATAAAGTTTAATCGTTATATTTGTTGATTATTAACAAATCAAAAAAATAAAAATTATGGGAATATTTATTGTTTTAGGGATTGTTGTTGTGTTGGCTGTTTGGTTGATGGCAATTTACAACGGGCTGGTAGGTTTTAGAAACAATCGGGAAAATGCTTTTGCCGATATTGACGTGCAATTGAAACAACGTCACGACTTAATTCCGCAACTTTTGGGCGCGGTTAAAGGTTATATGGAACACGAACGTGGCACTTTGGAAGCCATTACCAACGCAAGGTCTCGCGCTATGAATGCCGGAACCATCAATGAAAAAATTGCCGCGGAACAAGATTTGGGCGCTGCTTTGAAGGGATTGAGCATTCAGGTTGAAGCGTATCCGGATTTAAAAGCAAGCCAGAATTTTATGCAATTGCAAACTGAAATTTCTGACATTGAAAACAAATTGGCGGCCGTTAGACGTTATTTTAACGCAGCAACCAAAGAACTTAATATTGCCGTTCAAAAATTTCCAAACAACATTTTTGCCAGTATGTTTGGCTTTAAAACCGAACCAATGTTCGATTTGGGCGTTGCAGGAAGAGAACAAATGGACGTGGCTCCCGAGATTAAATTTTAAGCGGTGGCGTTTGTAGGAATTCAGACTCAAATAAAAAGAAACAACAGGAAATCTGTTCTTTTATTAATTGCATTTCCATTATTGGTTTTGGCATCGGTATTTGCTGTGGTGTATTTTACCACTTATGATGAATACGGAAATCCGAGTCCCGAATTGGCGAACGAGCTGTTTTTGCAGGCAGTTCCGTTTGTAACCACCATTGTTTTGGTGTGGTTTCTGATCGCTTATTTTGCCCACGGAAAAATGATTGAGATGGCAACCGGTTCAAAACCGTTGGAACGCAAAGAAAATATACGGGTTTATAACTTGGTGGAAAATTTGTGTATGAGCGTGGGAATGAAAATGCCGGCCATAAACATTATTGAAAGCGACGCTTTAAACGCTTTTGCCAGCGGTTTGCAGGAAAAAAACTACACGGTTACGCTTACGCGCGGCATTATTGAAACGCTGGACAACAATGAATTGGAAGGTGTTATTGCGCACGAATTGATGCATATTCGAAATAAAGACGTTCGGTTGCTGGTGGTTACCATTGTTTTTGTTGGGATTTTTTCTTTTGTGGTTCAAATTGCTTTCCGCAGTTTTTTATACGGTGGAATGGGCAGCAGAAGAGACAATAAAGATTCTGGGAAATTAATGATCGTAATTTTGGCGGTTTCTTTGCTCGCTTACTTAATTTCAATGTTGTTTAAATTTTCTTTAAGTCGATCCAGAGAATATATGGCCGACAGTGGTGCCGCAGAAATGACGCGGAAACCTTGGGCATTGGCTTCGGCTTTGAAAAAAATATCCGTAAATCACCACGTTGCAGCTGTAAAAACGGAAGAAGTGCAACAAATGTTTATTGAAAATACGCCGCAAGACACTTCAGCAAAATTGTTTGGTGGTTTAAAAGGATTGTTTTCTACGCATCCGCCAATTGAAAAACGCATTCAGTTTTTGGAGCAGTTTTAGGCTTTTTTTAGCTGTTTTAGCAAATCAATTTTATATAAATAAGGAAACCTGCTGATTTTTAGCAGGTTTTTTTTGATAACTACAGAAGTTTAAACACCAATTATTTTAAAACTATTTGTTTTTTTAAATCTTCAATCATTCTTACATATTGTCTTAAAGCAAATTGGTGATTTAAAATTGATTTTTCACTTCTCAAACCCCTTAATTTCTTTGAAATATTTTCAATACATTTTTCATCGAAAAGATTTTTTTCAGAAAGGTTATCTCCAATAAGAATGGAAACGCTTTTTAGTGATTTTAATGCAGTTGCATTTTGGTCACTTGAACCGATTTTGTTTTTTTCAATCCATTCCAAGAATTTTTGTTCGTGTTTAATCATAATTTTCTCTTTTTCTTATAGTTAGTTTTAATTTTTCAAGCTAGGTTAATTCGGAAATCCATTTCAACTTTCAAATTTTATTTATTGCCAAACAGAAGCGTTTCAATTTCCCTGTTTTAGCCAAATTTTATTTGATAAACGCTGTAGTGAGGTAAATTATTTCGAGGAAATGTTTTCTATTAAGGAATCGATTTTGGTGGATAGTTTTTCTGAATAACCCTGAATTAGTCCTTCAAAATAAGGAAATGGTCGATTGCTTTTGTAAGGTTCGCTTCTTACGGGTAGTGTAAATGTGATACATTGATTGGGAAAATTATTTACATATTCACTTGTGTAAGTATATGTATTCCCCATCATCCGTTTCCACTAATTTCCCGGCAAGCGTTGTATCGTAAAATATTTCAGCACTTCTCATCAGTTAATTATTAGGTTCTATATTTTCTTTTAAACTCACTGGAGCTAATTGGTGCCCAAACATTTTTAGCACCAGATTTACTTTATCCATATTGAGATTTGTTTTCCCTTGTTCAATTTTTCGGATGACTGTTAAAGCTACACCAGTTCTTTCAGCAAATTCTTCCTGAGTTAAATTCACTTCTTTTCTGCGCTCTTTTACAAACTGTGCTAAATCTTTCATTATATGCTTTTGAGTATAATTTAATGTAAATATACTAAATTATATGTATTTACGTATATTTTAGTGGTAAACATCAATTTTATATGTTAAGGCATATAAAATAGAGATAATAGAATTGTACTATGATACTTTTTGAAGATATTCTGTGACGATTTCTAATTTAATACCACTGTATTCTACAAATTCTTCTGAAGTAATAAATTGATGAGGCTCTTTTCCAAAATGAACTGTAAGATTATTCAAAAGTCTACGTCCATAGCGTTCGCTTCTTCCAGTGATGCACAGAACGTCTTTTGGGAATATTCAACTTCTAACTATCTTCATTTGACGCTTTATCTATGCCTTATCTATGGAGCAACTATGTTGCCAATTCGGACAAAAAAGTCTATATCTGCTGAAACGACCACCTGATTTTTATTTTCTTTATAAAGATAGTTTCATTTGTTGAGAATTAAAAATTTATTCGATTATGGCTAGACAAACTGGTATTATTAAATTGAAAGGAACTATTAGGGATATTTCCTTTTACAAAACTTCGGATGGACATCTTGCCCGCGAAAAAGGCGGCATTGGCAAGTCCAGAATTGCGAATGATCCTGCGTTTCAAAGAACGCGTGAAAACGGATCCGAATTCGGCAGGGCCGGAAAAGGCGGAAAATTGGTGCGAAGCGCCATCAGAATTCTTTTGCTGAATGCAAAAGACAAAAGAGTGGTGAGCAGACCTTTTATTTTTTCAAAAAAAATCAAAATGACTTCAATATTAAATTTACCCCAATAAATAAATCGTAAATTTATTTATTTATGAGGCAATATCATAAATTAAAGATAAATTGTTTTTGTCAATCAATATTATAGTATCAATATCATCTCTTGCTTCTAAATATCTAGTGGCAGCTCTAAAATCTGATAAATTATTATGCGTATTATTCAAAAGACTTACATTTAAATCTTTATTTTTAGCTTTTATTTCTAAAAAATCAAATAAATCGCCAAAATCATAAGCTCCTTTAACAAAACATAAATGATACTGTTTATTTTTCTCAATAAGGTTAGTTAAAAATTCTTTTGAAAAATAATATAAAGGTTGCGGAATAATTAATCCTGTTCTCATAGTTAATTATATAATTCCATTACTTCCAACTATTGTATAATATATAGTAAAACTACTGTTCCCAGATATAGCAAATGAGCTAGCTTTTATTCTAAATTGTATAGGGATATCTTGTCGGCAACCTACAAATTCAAATACTTTAATTGCTATATCAGCTTGATTAGGAATTGGAATATAAGCACCTCCATTTTCTGCTCTTAAGTCTCTTTCGCCCAAAGGGCCCAAAGGTACTGCTGTATCATATCCAATTTCATATATAGGATATCTAAAACCACTATTATCATATGTTTTGGCTTCAATAATTACATGTTGTGGAGCACCAATAGTATGCATATATACCTTATAAAGAAATATATTAGCTGTACAATTTGTTTCAGAATCTGAAACAATAATATCATCACCACCTAATGGGTTAGCAGTAGTAATTGGATCTAAAACAAAACTTAAAGTTACATAATCGTCACTTTCAAAACCCACAGTATTATCATCTTCACCAGCTTCCTGAATCAAATCATCAATTGTTTGAGACATACTTGATAATCCTGTTACATCTAATGTACCT
Organism: Bacteroidetes bacterium HGW-Bacteroidetes-3; assembly: GCA_002842505.1. Lineage (GTDB taxonomy): Bacteria > Bacteroidota > Bacteroidia > Flavobacteriales > Flavobacteriaceae > Lutibacter. The sequence continues at coordinate 4,460 of PHDE01000049.1, forward strand.
GGTAGTACTGTTTCTGGTATTTGTGCAAAACTAAATAGTGAATTTAATAATAGTACTGATAAAATGGAATATTTTTTCATTTTTAAAAGATTTTTACTGAGGTGAATTATTTGCTTATTCAATTCTATAAAGAATTTCAAATCCCGCAGGTAAAGAATTACTTGATGGATTATCTATTGTGTAAATTAAATGATATCCATTATTTAAACCATCTCCTGTGTATCCATTTAAAAAATTGTTTACAATAATTTGCTCAGTTTGGCTTAAAATAACCTGTCCAATTATCGGATTTTTAGGAAAATCACCGTCCACACCATAATTACCAGGTTCTATTTCTACATATATTACCATCCCAACAGTAACTTGCTGATTTGTAGAAACATAAATTCTTCCTGGTTGAATACCATCTGCTCTATGCGTAAAATTCAACCATAAATTATCAAGGTTAGAAGCTACTCCAGTTACTGGTAACCCTGCCTCCAAAGGACCCAAACCTGAACCTGAACCAGCTCCACCTGGGTCAGGTTCTATGTCAATTATTGCTAATGGTAAAATATCTAAAGAAAAATTAGTTGTCTTTTGATCACCTCCAAATATAAAGGTGTTTGGATCCCCCGCATCTAATGTTTCCTGGGCAAAACCAGATAAAGCAGTTAGCCCTATTGCCAATAATATATATTTAAAAGTTTTCATAACTACTGTCCTACTTTAAAGTTTTTATTATTAAATTTTATTCTTCTTGATTTAATTTTAATTCTAATATTCACATCACTACTTTCACCTTCAGCAATATTAACTTGTGTATTATTATCGACATCAAATAATTTATCATTTTCTTTTAATCTCAATAAAGTCATTTTATAGTTTCCGGGAACAATTTGTTGAAATTTAAATTCTCCATTTCGATTAGACTCTGTATAATACGTAAAATCATCGTTCTGTATTTTGATATATCCTTGCAAACTATAATCATTAGATTGATTATTATCTACCTCTAGTTTTCCATAAATATTTGCTGATTTTACCAAATGTATATTTAAGAGAGCCATTTTATTATCCAAAATAATCACTTCATATGGTGCTTTTTCTAAAGTAATTACACCTTGGTCCAATGTAGATTGATCCACTAGAATATAATTTTTACCAATTGCTAAGTTATTTAGTTCAAAACTTCCATTTTTATCAGTAACCACTGTTTTCCCAGCAGCAATAATTTTAATTCCATTTGTATTAATTTTCTTGTCATTTGTCAAAATTTGACCAATAAACCCACCTTGTTCAACTACTTTTTTGACAGGCGCTCCAAAAATATATGTGTATTTTCCAAAGGCTAATAATTCCTTTTTATTTACTGCCCCTGGTCTTTCAAAATAATTTGCTCTAACTTCAAATAAATGATTTTTGCTTATTTTGGCTCTTATATTAACTGTGATAAAATCTCTGTTAAGATAAGTATCCTCAAGACTGAACCCGCTATTATAAGTAGCATTTAAATTTAAATTCCTATTAAAATTATAATTAAAACCAGCGCTATATCTAACATAATTTAAATTATTATTTGAAATTCCATAGCGATTGGTATAATTATGGATTATGGATCCTCTTAATCTTAAATTTTTAAAAATCCGATATGATAAATTTAAACCATGAGAATAGGTATCTCTATAAGCTGAACTTTCACTTAACAAGTTTTGAGTTTTGCTAATTCTACCAGTAAAGTTTGCAACAAATGAATTATTACTATACCCATAATTATAATTTAAACCATACTCTTTGTAGTGAAAATTTTTAGGCTCTAATTGATCTTCTCTTAATCTTTTATCAAATCTAAAGTTTATATGATTTCTTTGATTAAAACGATAACCAATTGATCCGTAATAATTTTCATAATATGGTTGAGCCGCATAAAATATAGGATCTAATCTTTGATTAACTTTTGATAACGCCTGTCCTAAAACAAAGTTCCATTTATTTTTTATATAATTTAAATTATTTGAAAATCGCAAACTATTATTAATAGTTCCAAAATAATTTTCTCCTGATATTGTGAAATTTCCAAAATAACTTAAATTTTTAAATTTTTGTAATAAGCTTAAATAATTTGCAAAATCAAAATACTCATTTGTTATACTTGCAGAAGTTTCTGCATGAATAGTTGTCCTTTTATTGCTGTAATCTAAATTAAAAGTTAATATTTGGCCCTCTTCATTTGGGTTATCTTTAATGTTTTTATTATAGGCTTGTTGAATACCTTTTGATCTCACTATAGAAAGTCCTGCACTCAAAGAATCAGTAAAATGATATACAGATTTAACACCATATAAAGCTCCCGAATAATAATCATATAACCTTGGCTTTGAATAAAAAGCAGATAATGTCCAGTCTTTAATTTCTTGATTTACTCTAAATCCCATACCATACCTACTTGTAAATCCCAATCTATTAATTTGGTAACCGTGATCACCTAAATACAAAGTGGTCCTATCTTTATATTTGTAAATTAAACTGTATTGGTCTGTTACTCCAAAACGCTTAAGATTGTATTGCTCTGGTCCTCTAATAACAAAATTCAAAAAATGATTTTTATCTAAATCTAAATATCCATTACCAGTAATTTCTGCAGATATTGTAGAAAAATGATAATTTTTATTTGTAAAACTATTGTAAATTAAGCTAGCTCTTATTGGGTATCTAAAAAAAGCATCTACTTTCTTTATTTTTGTAGGAAAAACATTTACATTATTAAATGCTCTAAACGTTTCTCCAGATGCTTTGCTTTGTACTTCCAAATTGGTAGTAATACTTCTAAAATAATATGATTTAGAGTCTGTTTTTTCAGATATATTCACTATTATTATTGAATCTGGAGCAATTTTATAAACATCCTTACCTTTAATAGTATTTCTAGTTTTTAAATTAATCTCCTGTTCAATATTACCAATATTTTTTACCGCAAAACTTGCTTTTATTAATTCCCCTGCTTGAACCTGTTGTGGAGAATAAACATTAAAAATATCTAAATTATAATTGCCTTTAATATTAAAATTTATATCTAATGATTTTAAAATATAGTTGTCTTTATTTTTTAATAATAGCGTTGTAGAAACTTCACCTGCTGGAGTATTCGATGGAATATAGAAACTTATGAATGCTATTTTCTTTTCGTTCATTTTAAAAGAGTTTAAACTACTGATTGATATTAATCTCCAATCTTTAGGCAATAAAAAATCCAATTTTAACGAATCTATTGCTATACTCTTATTTTCAATTTCAACTAAAAGTGTATGTTTCATGTTTGTTGTATACGCTTCAACATTATGTAACACCTTTAAGTTAAAATCAAATGGATTATTCTGTAAAAAATAGGAAGGATTAGCATATGAATTGTTAGTATTAATTACTATTCCTTTACCGATAGTAATCTTGTTTATCCCGGAAATATTTTTTATTTTTTTAAAAGTTGTATTTACCTCAATAATACTAGTTGTATCTAAATTAGCAATAGTTACATTTTGTTTAAGTTGAGGCTTTGTTGCTATAATTTCTACTTCTTTTTGACTCGCTTTAAAAATTGAAGAAACGTCATTTGAATGAATGCTATTTTCTTTATTGCTTGTTATTGCATTTACAATTATCTCAAAAGTTTGTTTTTTTAACTCTGATTTTCTTACTTCTACAATTTCAACTTCCCCAAATTTTGGAGATACGTTTATATCATCTGCCCGAAAGACATTCCTTGTACAACCGAAACAAAAAACAAAAAATAAAATGATACTTTTAAATGCTAATTTCATCAGAATAATTTTTAATAAAAACTCGTTTATTACTTTATAGTTAGGCTAATATTAGTGCCTACAAATTCTCTTCTTGCATCTGCAATTAATACACAATTATATTCTCCATTAGGCAAAACAGAAACATCAAACTTAAAATCTCTGCAAAAACCCGGAAACACCATATTTCTATCAGTTTCAGTTTCCTGTATTTTTGTTCCTTTATTATCATAAATCTCTAATGATAACTTTACGCCTTCAATAAATAAACTTTCATTTAATACTTTTACTTCAAGTTCTTTTTTAAGACTATTTGAATCTTCTTTTAAGTTTATACTTGAAAAATCTAAGTTTACATTATCAAAAGCATTTACATTTGTTAATAAACCAATTGCATAGCTAATTTTCGTATCTAAACCAATTTTAGTGTTTAGTGATTCTTCTTTAATTGGTTTTTCTACATTTACCATAAGCATAGACCAAAATGATCCTTTTAAAGATTTATCGTTTGGAATTTTAATAGAAAACTTATAAACATACTTTTCTCTGGGTGCTAATAATTTATCCATTAAATTAGCGCTAAACCATTTACTTGATGATTGTTGATGAAATTTGTCTTTAATAAATATTCTATTTGAAGTACAAGAAAAGATAGCTTCATTTAATTCAAAAGTTACTCTTTGTTCCTGATCAGAACTATTAATTAAAATAACTTCTCCTGTAATAGTTTCTCCAGTTGAACCAGTATAAACATGTGTCAACCCATTTAAGATTACAATATTAGAATACATTGCGTTTACCAATAATGTAAAAAGTATTATGGTTAAAATTCTTGTTTTCATTTTTATTGTTTTTTATTAATTACATCTTGTTTTTAATATTTAAATTTACTCGTAAAAAGTGTATTTAAGATTGGAATTTCGGTAGGTTACTAATTGCTATAGACCAATGGTTTATAAGTTTCTTTAAAGTGATTTTTACAAAAACTTTAAAGTTTTTTAACTCAATTTAAATATTGAATATCTTGGGCTATAAATTCAAATTATTCTCATGTAGTTTTAAATAAAAAGGCTCTTTACCTATGTAAAGAGCCTTTTATTCACCAATACGTCACTTAAATTATAAAAAGCAACTACTTATTAAAGATCAGATAAAGTATATCTTAAAGTAGCAGTATAAACATTTGCCATATAGCCAGCAAAATTACCATTTTGCTCCAATGTATAAGCCAATTCAACACCTTGTGTTTCATCACCTGTATAAACACTTTCTATACTGTTAACTAACAGAGCATCAGTGCCAATTGGAGTTGTTACTCCTAAAGCTACTCCACCCGGAGTAATCTCTCCTGCAGAATCTACAGTACCTCCATCAGTAACTAAAACAGGTGCATTCGGCGTAATTCTCAAGTCTAAATTTCCCGGAAAAGTACTTCCTGCCTCAAACTGAACATCAATTTGTCTTGTAACATCAAAACCAGACCCAAGTGATCCTACTACACTTGTGTAATTAAGCCACAAACCCGTGTAGTCCATATCTTCAAATGCATACAATCCTGCTTCTGCATTAGTACCAACTATAGTGACATCAGTCATATCAAACAAAATTGTAGCTGCTTCTGCAGCAGTATTGGAATCCCAGATATCTAATATTGCTACTTCAGGTACAGTAACCTCTAAACCATGAGTTGCAATATTGGTGTCATTGTAATCTTGTGCGCTTACATTTTGAACAAATACAAAAGCAAGCATTGCTGTAAATAAATTAATTTTTCTCATAATAAATAAGTTTTAAATTGTTTATAATAAATTATAATACAAATATAAGTTACCGGTTAAAAAGTTCCTTTAGTTTTTCGTTAGAAAACATTTAGGTGTAGATGAATGGGCGTGTTACTAACGATTATTACTTTAAATAAACTAAAGCAAGTTAAGTCGTTTCAATAATTTGGATTTGTTTGTCCTACTTATCGGAACAACATCTTTTTTTATAAGTACACTATTATCTTCAATGTCTACAATTTTTTCAACGTTGATTATATATGATCTATGAACTTTTAAAAACGAAGAATCTGGTAGTTTATCATTAATTTTTTTTAGTGTAGAATGTACCGTGTAATTTTTTTGTTCGGTTTTAATTTGAATATAGTCTCCTTTTGCCTCAATTATATAAATACTTGGAATTTCTATTTTAATTAAACGCCTATCTATATTAACAAATAAATCATTTTCAGATATAACTTCTTCATCTGAAGATAAACTAAGCTCTTCTAGATTTGAAGATGAACTAAACTCTTCTAAAGCTTCAACAGTGTTTTCCCCATTCCCTATGTCCTTTATAAATTGTGGAAGTTCCATTGGTTTAACAAGATAAGCAAAAATACAATCATGCTCAGAGGCTTCCATAGCAAAATCTTTATCAGGTTTTGTTACAACAATTTTTTTAGGGTTTTTTAAAGATTGAATAAAGTTAAACGCTATAAATTTAGGCGTATGAAAATCTAAAAAAATAAAATCTACTTTGTTTTCATATAAACACTTTTTTATAGATTGTAAAACATTGGGGAATTCCTCAACTACATTTGAACATAACATACAAACTATAATTTTAGAAGTTGATTCACCATCTATAATAATACAATTCATAACAAATAATTAAAGTTTATTTATATAATTTGCTATAATTTGAAGGATATTCTTAAATGTTTCAGTTAGCCTTAAATTTCATGACCTCAACAGTGACTTCTAAAATTATTAACATCTTATTTATTTTCCAAATATTTAATGGATTATATTTTTTTAATCTTTGAAAAAAAAAAGATACAAAAAAATTTACAACACATATTTTTATTTAGGCAGAATGTAATTTAGTATCGATGAACGGTAATTATGTATCGATGAATGGTTTTCATTCCTTAATTAAATCAATTAAATTACTAATTACCCAAAGGATAAACAGTGACACTGTATCCCAGCCAGTTTTGCAATTTATCATAAATTAATTTTTGGTCAGCAGCCGAAAAATCTATAATTCTAGTTTTCAAGGGCATCCCATTGATTAAAAGAATAATATCAGGTCTAAATTCTTCTTCGTCTTTTTTGTAGGTTAATTCTGTAACAACATTGAAGGTGTTATTTTCAAAATTTTCAAAATCAATTAACCTAATCCCTTATTTTTCAGTCAATCGCTCATAAAATGCTTTACCTAAATCTTCATTATCCAATAATAACAATGAAACATCCCGGAACAAACGATCTACTTCGCTTCTTCTATTTCTTCATTAATTTTTAGAATACTCGATTTGAAAATATTGGTAAAAATATTGGTGCTTTCATCTATAACAGCATCTTTTAATGAAAGATATTTATAGCCTAAACGTGTTAAATGTAAAATGGAAGGTATTTTAACACTTGAATCTTCGTTGAATTTCATAGTTTTTTATTGAAAGCAATTGTCATAGGTTATCAAAAAATATTTGATAAATAAATAAAAGCTAAATGTAGGCATTATTTTTTTTCTAAGAAAACAATTTATTTTATGCAATTGTTGTGTTGGATTTACAACAAAAACAGTACATTTGATTTATAAGGGTTGTCGCTAGGCAACTCATCTTTTTCAAAATTAATAACCCACCACGTTTATAGCAATTTTCGGAGGTGGGTTTTTTATTTTAAATGAATTTAAAATCGAAACGCAGTTGCCATTATTTCCTGTTCTTTTTTAGGGATTCCCAATTTTGAAGCTGCCGATTTCCAAGTGCTGACAGCTTTAGCAACCTCCTGAATTATATGTTGCATTTGTGATTCATTGAGCCTAAAATAAGGTCCTACACTTTTTGCCAGGTTTATGTCTAAGGCATTGTTTTCCATATCAATATTTAAGGCAAGCCCTTCTTTTTCAGCAGAAGGATTGATGTCAAAGGCCGGAGAAAGCACCCAGCCTGCATTTGTTAACAGAAAACCGTGATTTCTTAAATGATCATCGGTGTTAGAAATAGCGATGTTAAAGACGATTCTTTTCCAAAGTTGTTGTAAGTTTTCTTCAATATTGGCGCCAAAGGTTTGAATGAACTCCGCTATTTCCAAATAACTTCCGGGATTGTCACGTATGCTTTCTTCCGTTTTGCCTAATAGTGTCATTGCTGATGCAAAATGAATGCGTTCTTCTTTTTCCCTGTCAAATCTTTTTGTAAAAAAAGTATGGTATTTTCTGGCTATCTTTTCAATTTTGGAGGGCGCCATTTTTATGCCTGCCGCAATTGCCAATTGATATGCCAACAATTCCCAAGCTGCTTTATCGGTTGTGTCGCTTTTTGAAGGAAACTTTGCAATCCACAAATTATTTTCATGGTCCAAAATATTTGCTTTAGGACGGGCACCTCCCAACGAAGAACCTGGAGCAATAAGCACGTTTAACCATTTTTTAACCGTTTCGTTATCGTTGTCATTCTCAAATTGCGCCACGGCTTCCTGTAATTCACCTGCAGAAGTCCAAGGCGGTGTGGGATTGTTTTCATTATGGTCCAAAAAAGGCCCGTTTGGATCCGTTTTAAATCGCAGTGCGCCCATCCGTGTTTTATCATAAACGCCCAACAAGTAATCTATTTCATATAAATTTGGTGCTTTTTCACCTTTGACCAAGGCTTCTTGCGCTGCCCTGCGTTTCATTAATGTTTTGCCCCAAGTGTCGGGCATACTATCTAAAAAAAAACCAAAATTTTCTTTGTTATTTGGATATTGCGGACCAGAAAAAAATTGAATGTCCGGATCAATCAGGATCTGGTGTTTAGATTTTATCCAATCTTTATTGTATTGAAAACTAAAGGCCTTTTTTCCTTTGCCAAAGTGTGCGGACAATATTCCCATTTCTATAGGAACATCCATACCTTGCCAGTGTGCATATACGTATATATCAAATTTTTTCTTTGCCATTTTTAATTATGCTAAATTTTAATTGATGGGATTCTTTTACCGGCATACTTTTGAAGGATTTATAATAATTCTAAATCCTGAAGTTTTCTTCCAAAATCATCATCGGCCGCCAGTTTTAAAAAATCATCCTGAAGACCCAGCACTCTCATCACATTAAAATAGGCGCCTATGGATACTTTTTGATTTCCATTTTCTATTTGATACAATGTTGTTCTGTCAATACCCGCTCTTTCGGCTACCTGAACCATTGTTAATTTTCTTCGCTTGCGGGCAAGTTTGATGTTTTCCCCTATTTGCTCCATTATTTTTTGATGCTTTGGAAATAATATATTCTTTTTTGTTTTCATACGTGGCGTATTTTCCACAAATATAGTATATATGTTGATAATAATCAACATTTGTGTTGTTTTCTTTTGTCAGCAGATGAATGATCAAAGCTAATTAAGTTGAACATCTCACGTAACCGGCTCCTAATGCGGCCACCATAATGTGTTTCCAATTCATACGCGTTGAGGTTGGTGGTGATGTGCGTCTTTGCTTCGGCTCCCTCAGCAACCTCCATTGATTTTTTGAAAACATCATATCTCGAGAGCAGTATTTCTCCCATTACGTTGCAATCTTTTGTGTAATGGCAGCCTGTTGGTTCCACACCCAAATCATTAAAAAAGTAGTTTTTGTATCGTTGTATTTTTCAACACTTCAAAGCCGGCAGCATTGAAATTGAAAACAATGTTTCGCGTTGGGATGATTTCATAGTTGGTTTTTAATGATATTTTTTGGTATTTTGATAAAATTAAAAAGCCCGTAAACATTATATTTACGGGCTTTTAGTGAGATTTGACGTTCACTTAGCGGAGAAAGAGGGATTCGAACCCCCGGAGGTGTGACCCTCAACAGTTTTCAAGACTGCCGCAATCGACCACTCTGCCATTTCTCCTTTAGCGAGGGCAAATATAGAACCCTTTTTTGTTTTTCTGAAACTTTTTGGTGTTTTTTTTAGGATATTTTTAAACGCAAATTTAAGTACATTTGTTTACTTAAATAAGCTGATGAATCCAATTTTAGAAATCATTGTATTAATTGTCATAGGTTTTGTTGCGGGCGTTATTAATACAATTGCTGGTGGAGGTTCCTTATTAACCTTGCCCATCTTAATTTTTTTGGGATTGCCGCCAAATGTGGCAAACGGCACAAACCGAATCGGCATTTTATTTCAGAGCATTTCCACTACAGCCGGCTTTAAAAGCAAAGGAATTCTCACGTTTCCGTTTAGCATTTACGTCAGTATTTCCGCATTAATTGGCGCGCTCATTGGCGCTCAAATCGCCGTCGACATCAAAGGCGAAACCTTTAATAGAATTTTGGCTATTGTGATGGTTTTGGTGGTGGTTTATATGGTTTTAAACCATAAATACAAACAATTTAATTTGTTCGAGCGCACAACTGGCAAGCATTTGTGGATCAGTGTTTTACTCTTCTTTTTTGTGGGTATTTACGGCGGATTCATACAGGCCGGCGTTGGCTTTATGATGCTGTTGGTGCTGTCATCCGTAAACAATATTTCGCTGGTAAAAAGCAATGCCATTAAGGTAACGGTAACCTTGGTTTTTACCGTTGCTTCGCTCGCAATATTTTTGGCGAACGACAAAATTAATTGGAAATACGGCTTGTTGCTGGCTGTAGGAAGTGCGGCAGGAGGTTGGCTTGCCAGCCGTTGGTCCGTAAAAAAAGGCGATGGCGTGGTTAAAATATTTATGATTGTGATGGTCGTCATTATGGCCATAAAGCTCTGGTTTTTTTAAATTATTTTGGCGTTCCCTTGCGGGTCTGGCTTTTCGTTTCAATCTTTTTTTCGGAGAAAATCCTCAAAAAGTATTTCCACTGCAATCCATAACGCAAATTGATTTCCGAATTATAATTTTTTTTTACGATTTTTGATTTTTTAATTTTGCTTGAACTTAAAACTTAAAACTTTAACCTAATGCCCATTGCCATATAATCAAAACATCAATTTATTTCAACCCATAAATAAATCCTTCTTAAAATTCTTTTTTTTACATTTGTTACCTAAAATAGTACGATGGCAAATACATTTGGTAAATTATTTACGCTCACCACATTCGGGGAATCTCACGGCGAAGCAATTGGCGGAATTATAGATGGCTGTCCGGCCGGAATTGATTTGAATCTGGAAACTGTTCAATATGAAATGAACAGAAGAAAACCTGGCCAGTCCAAAATTGTGACACAACGCAAAGAACCTGATGAAGTGCAATTTTTATCCGGAATTTTTGAAGGAAAAACCACTGGTGCTTCTATTGGTTTTATCATAAAAAATGCCAATCAGCGCTCCAACGATTATGAACATATAAAAGACGCTTACCGTCCTTCCCATGCCGATTATACTTACGATAAAAAATACGGCGTTCGCGATTATCGTGGGGGCGGACGCACTTCTGCCCGTGAAACTGCGAATTGGGTTGTGGGCGGCGCGGTTGCAAAACAGGTGATTTCCGAAATAAAAATCAATGCTTTCACCTCTTCCGTAGGTGATATTTTTATGGAAAAACCGTATCAGGATGTCGATTTCAGCAAAATTGAAAGCAATGATGTTCGTTGTCCGGATGCAGCAACAGCCGAAAAAATGATTGCACGCATCAATGAAATTAAAAAACAGGGAGACACAATTGGCGGAACCGTAACCTGCGTTATCCAAAATGTGCCTGTGGGCTGGGGCGAGCCAATTTTCGATAAATTGCATGCACAATTGGGAAAAGCAATGCTTTCCATCAATGCCGTAAAAGGTTTTGAATATGGCAGCGGATTTTGTGGTGCTAAAATGAAAGGAAGTGAACACAACGATATTTTCAATGCTAACGGAACCACAAAAACAAACCTTTCTGGTGGAATCCAGGGAGGAATAAGCAACGGAATGGATATTTACTTTCGGGTGGCTTTTAAACCTGTTGCCACCATTATGCAAGCGCAGCAAACCATCGATAACGAAGGAAATATTGTTGAAATGCACGGTAAAGGCCGCCACGATCCTTGTGTTGTGCCGCGTGCAGTTCCAATTGTTGAAGCATTGGCCGCCATGGTTTTAACCGACTTTATGTTGCTTAATTCTGGAATGAAGTTATAGACTTAAATGTTGAAATGTTAAAACTTGGAAAGTCGAAACTAGTAATTAAGAATTCCACTTTTGAAGCTTGTCCTGTTTTTGTATGGGAGGTTTGGGGTGTGTTTTTGTTTTAACAATGATTAAAATCAGTGATTGGCAATTTTAAGGAATCGTTTATTTGAGTAATTGGTTTCCTTCAAATACCTCAGAATATTGGTTTTTTTGGGTGCTGACTTTGTTTTTCACAAAAATGCGAGCCTTAAAAGCCCAACCGCCTTTTCGGCAGGAACGCCCAAAACAGGACTATAATCTTGCCGTTTTATGGAATCACAAGACCTTTAATACAGATTATTGTTAGATTCTAAAATTTGTCCTAATTATTGCATAGCTATTGAAATTAATTAAATAAATTTGTGGTAAATAAAAATAAAAACTTAAGAAATGAAAAAATCAATATTGATACTTGGATTAATAACGTTTTTCTTTGTAAGCTGCGGTGAATCAAAGAAAGAAGAGGTAAAAAAAGAAGTTGAAACACCGGCAGAACCTGCGAAAGAACAAATTAAATCGTCGAATGATTACCTTGTTTTAGGACAGAAGTTATTTACGGAAAAAACTTGCGTCACTTGCCACCAACCGGATGTGAAAGTAATTGGGCCATCTTTAAAAGACATTAATAGAATTTACACCGAAAAAAATGGAAATATTGTTGCCTTTTTGAAAGGGGAAGCTCCTGCAATTGTTGATACTGATCCTGGTCAAGTTGCCATTATGAAAGCAAATATAGATGGTTTTGTAAAAAACTTAAGCAATGAAGAAAAGGCTGCTTTGGCTGTTTACATTAACAGTATAAAATAAACAGGCTAAAATTATTAATTGAGAGCATCCCGAAATTTGGGATGCTTTTTTTGTGCAAAAATGGTACATTTGCAACATGGCAAGAAAAAGGAAACAATTTATATTTGAGAATATTGAGGTTATCGACGCAGGGGCGCAAGGAAAAACCATTGCCAAGGCACCTGACGGATGCGTAATATTTTTGTCCAACACCGTTCCGGGCGATATTGTGGATATTAAAACCGGTAAAAAAAGAAAGGCCTATTTTGAAGGCACTGCCATAAAATTTCATAAATATTCAGAAAAAAGGACTGAACCGGTTTGCCGGCATTTTGAGTTTTGCGGAGGTTGTAAATGGCAGGATATGGCGTATGAACACCAATTGGCCTACAAAGAAAAGGAAGTGATTAACAATTTAAAACGCATCGGACATTTGGAATTGCCTGTGCCAACACCCATTTTAGGCTGTGAAAAACAATATTTTTACAGAAATAAAATGGAGTTTTCTTTTTCCAATAGCCGTTGGCTAACGTTGGAAGAAATAAATTCCAGTGAAGAAATTGACAACAGAAATGCCTGCGGTTTTCATATTGCGGGAATGTGGGATAAAATTTTGGACATTGGAAAATGCCATTTGCAGGAAGATCCTTCCAATCAAATTAGAAATTTTGTTAAAGAATTTGCAATTCAAAATGAACTCGAATTTTACAATCCGAGAGAACAATCGGGTTTGTTGCGCACCATTATGATTCGTATTTCTTCAACAGGCGAAATAATGGTGGTGATTCAATTTTTACAAGAATCAAAAGAAAAACGAGTAGCGTTGTTGAATGCCTTAATTCAGGAATTTCCACAAATTACCTCGCTTCAATATGTGATTAATGGCAAAGGAAACGACACTTTGTACGATCAAGATATTATTTTGTTCAGCGGAAGAGATCATATTTTTGAAGAAATGGAAGGGCTTAAATTTAAAATTGGCGCAAAATCATTTTACCAGACAAATTCTGCACAAGCTTATGAATTGTACAAAATTACGCGCAATTTTGCCAATTTAACAGGAAATGAAATTGTGTTCGATTTTTATACCGGCACAGGGACCATTGCCCAATTTGTGGCAAAAAATGCCAAAAAAGTGATTGGCGTAGAATCCGTTCCCGAAGCGATTGAAGACGCAAAGGAAAATGCGAAATTAAACAATATAAATAATGTTGAATTTTTTGCAGGCGATATGAAAGACGTTTTTAACGACAGTTTTATAAAAAAACACGGACAGCCAGATGTGGTAATTACCGATCCTCCGCGCGACGGAATGCACAAAAATGTGATAGAAAAACTATTGGAAATTTCACCAAAACGCATTGTTTACGTAAGTTGCAATTCGGCAACTCAAGCCCGCGACTTGTCGTTAATGAAAGAACAATACAACATTATTAAAACCCATGCAGTTGATATGTTTCCGCAAACGCATCACGTTGAAAATGTTGTACTTTTGGAATTAAAATCGAAGTAATAATGAGAAAATATCTTATAGTGTTATTCATCTTGTGTTTTACGTTTATAAATTGTGAAAAAGATGATATTTGTATTGAAACCACCACGCCAAAATTGATTATCGTATTTTATAATGACACGATTCCTGCCACAAAAAAAGCGGTTACTTCTTTAACGGTTTGGGCTGAAGGCAAATTAAATATTTATGAAAATAAACAGCTCGATTCCATAGCCATACCTTTAGATTTGAACCAAGATAGGACTACATATATCTTCGACAATAAATTTTTTAAAGATACCATCGCGTTTACTTACAATCGAAAGGATGTTTTTGTTTCACGCTCTTGCGGTTTCAAAACTACTTTTGATAATTTACAAATAGAAAGCAGAACCGCGAATTGGATAAAAAATGATACCATTAAAAACACAACAATAGACAATGAAACAGCTGTTCATCTTACTATTTTTCATTAGTTTCTTTGTTTCGGCAACTATAAATGCCCAACAAAAAATTGATACCGTTAAAACGAAAGAGAGTTATGGCTTGCGCGTTGGCGTTGACTTGAGTAAACCTATAATTTCTTATTTGGAAAGCGGGTCGAAAGGATTGGAACTGGTTGGGGATATTCGAATTTTACGAAACTATTATGCCGCCGTTGAATTGGGTTTTGAAGATAAAATTTCCAAGGAAGATTATATGAATTTCACCACAAAAGGTACTTATTTAAAAGCCGGAGTGAACTACAATGCCTATAAAAATTGGAAAGGAATGAACAATGAAATTTATGTTGGCGTGAGATATGGATTCAGTTTATTTAGCCAAACTTTAAACAGTTACACACCAAATGTTAAAGGAACTTATTTTATTCCGACGGAAGTTTTGCCCGGTACGGAGTTTAATGATTTATCGGCACATTGGGCCGAATTGGTTTTTGGTTTGAAAGCCGAAACGCTTAAAAATTTATATATGGGTTTTAGTTTTAGCTTTAAAACGATGTTAAGCACTACAGAACCTGACAATTTTAAAAATCTTTATGTTCCGGGTTTTAACCGTGTTTATTTAAATGATACCGGATTTGGTATCAATTATACCTTGAGTTACCTAATTCCAATAGTAAAAAGAGAAAAATAGTTTTTATTATTTTTAAAGTCGATTTATTTTTAGTTTATGAAAAATATTCCAAGTGTGGATTTGTCCGATTTTTTATCGGGAGATGCCACAAAAAAACAAAAATTTATAAAAGATATTGGGGAAGCTTATGAAGAAATTGGCTTCGTGGCTTTGCGAGGACATTTTTTGTC
>PHDE01000050.1 GCA_002842505.1 Bacteroidetes bacterium HGW-Bacteroidetes-3
CAAATCATTGGTGATTCTAATGGGCTCTTTTTCAGTGTTTACCACCAACTCAAAGATGTTCAATAATTTTCTTGCGTCTCCTCCAGAAACCCTCAATAAAGCTTCTGTTTCTTCCAAAATAATATTTTTTTTGGAAATAAAAGCATCCTCTTTTAAAGCGCGTTGCAGCAAATCCTCCAAATCTTTTTTGCTGAAAGAGTTCAACACATAAACCTGGCAGCGCGACAACAATGCAGGAATCACTTCAAAACTCGGATTTTCGGTAGTTGCCCCGATCAATGTTACCCAACCTTTTTCAACCGCTCCCAACAAAGAATCCTGTTGTGATTTGCTGAATCTGTGAATTTCATCAATAAATAAAATAGGGTTTTTTTCGGTGAACAATCCGCCGCCTTGCTTTGCTTTTTCAATAATTTCGCGTACATCTTTAACGCCCGAACTTATGGCACTCAACGTATAAAATGGACGTTTGGATTCTTTTGCGATGATATTGGCAAGCGTGGTTTTCCCAATTCCCGGCGGTCCCCAAAAAATTAAAGACGGAATAATGCCGCGCTTTATATGCTCGGTCAACGCACCGTTTTTCCCCACCAAATGTTGTTGGCTAATGTAATCATCTAAGGTTTTCGGACGGATGCGTTCGGCTAAAGGTTCGTTCATAACGTAAAAATGGCGCAAATAATTAATTTATGTTGTGCTCTTGCAAATTTAAGCGATTTTGTAAGAAATGAAAGTTATTTAACCATTGAATTGTTTTGTGGCTTGCAATTCTTTGCGCTTATTTTATATATTTGAGGTCAATAAGAAATTGTTAAAATGAGCGAACCGAAATCCAAATTCCCCAAAAAATTTATAAGCATTCCTGTCATTGCCGTTTTTTCAATTTGGCTTGTGTATTATTTGGAAATAAAATTTAAAAATAATTTTAACGATTTTGGTATTTATCCCCAAACATTATTGGGTTTGCGCGGCATCGTCTTTTCGCCGTTTTTACATAGCAGCATACAACATTTATTTAGCAATTCCATTCCATTATTGGTAATGCTGGCGAGCTTGTATTATTTTTATGAAGGCATCGCCACAAAAGTTTTGTTGCGGGGAATTTTTTTAACCGGATTTTTAACCTGGACATTTGCGCGTCCGTCCTATCATATTGGCGCAAGCGGCGTGGTTTATTTTTTGGTGAGTTTTATTTTTTTTAGCGGCGTTTTCCGAAAATATTATCGCTTGGCGGCAGTTTCCTTGATTGTGGTTTTTTTATACGGAAGCACCGTTTGGTACATTTTTCCTATTGAAGAAAAAATTTCTTGGGAAGGGCATTTATCCGGTTTTTTGGTCGGATTTATTTTTGCCTACATTTTCAAAAAAACAGGTCCGCAACCCGAAAAATTTGTATTCTCCCAAAACCCGGAATTTGACGAACTATTTGATGAACACGGAAATTTTGCGCCACCTGCTGAGAATGAAGTGATTGAAATAACTGAAGAACCAAAAAATCCATAGGCGTAATTTAACCTGCTTGTTCAAAAATGCTCATTTCCTTTTAAACTTTTTGTAGCTTTAACAGTCTTAAATTTTGAATTGATGTTAAAATGCGGAAGTCAGGGGGAATCCAGTGAAAGCCGGATTTTTTTTGTTTTAAATACCAAAGATTTTTCTTTGCAAAAAACTTACTTTTGTACGAAAGATTCAAAATTAGTTAAATCGTCATTACGAGAAATTTTTATTTCGATTACCTTATTTTTTATTATTCAAAAATTGCTTTATTTCAATCTCTTTGCCTATTTTTAAAACTTGTTATTGAAAAAACACATAAAAAATGTTAACAAAAGAAATAAATTCAACATTAATTCCGACCTTAAAAAAATATTTTGGTTACGACAGTTTTCGCGACCAACAGCTGGCCATTATTGAATCGGTACTTTCTAAAAAAGACAATTTAGTCATTATGCCCACGGGTGGTGGAAAATCGGTTTGTTTTCAATTGCCTGCATTGCTGTTTGAAGGAATTACGCTGGTTATTTCGCCATTAATCGCCTTGATGAAGGACCAAGTGGACGGTTTAACCGCAAACGGAATTCCTGCAGATTTTTTTAACAGCAGCCAGTTGAGTTCAGCCCAAAACGGAATTTTTGATAAAGTAATTAACAAAGAAATAAAACTGTTGTATGTGGCTCCCGAAAGTTTGGCCTTGCTTGAAAATATTTTAAATGAAAAACACATAAGTTGCATTGCCATTGATGAAGCGCATTGCATTTCTACTTGGGGACACGATTTTCGTCCGTCATACCAGCAATTGGGTTTTCTGAAAAAATTATTGCCAAATACACCCATAATTGCACTGACCGCAACTGCTGATAAAGCAACAAGGCAAGATATTGTTGACCAATTAAACATTCCAAATGCCACCCAATTTTTGTCCTCTTTCGACAGAAAAAATATTGAGTTAGAAGTGCGTCCGGCAAATGATCGTGTTTCGCAAATTATTAAATTCATCAATAAAAAACCAAAGGAAGCTGGGATAATTTATTGTTTGAGCAGAAAATCCACAGAACAATTGGCTTCAAAATTAAATCAAAATGGCATAAAAGCAGCGGCCTATCACGCCGGCTTGAGTTTTGGGGAACGTACCAAAACCCAAGAGGATTTTCTTTTCGATAAAACGCAGGTGATTTGTGCCACCATTGCCTTTGGAATGGGTATTGACAAGTCCAATGTGCGCTGGGTCATCCATTTCAATATGCCTAAAAATATTGAAGGCTATTATCAGGAAATTGGGCGTTGCGGAAGAGATGGAATAAAGGCGAATGCCATATTGTTTCATAGTTATGCCGATGTTATTCAGTTAAGAAAGTTTGCGGAAGGCGCTTCAAACGAAGAGGTGCAATTGGCTAAACTGGAACGAATGCAGCAATTTTCAGAAGCAACCACTTGCCGAAGAAAAATATTGTTGAGCTATTTTGGGGAATTGTTATCCGATAATTGCGGGAATTGCGATGTGTGTAAAAACCCACCCCAATTTTTTGACGGCACAACCATCGCCCAAAAAGCTCTTTCGGTAATTGCGAGACTCAAAGAATCTGAAGCCACAGGAATTGTGATTGATGTGTTGAGAGGAGCAAACAATGCAACCATTATTGACAAAGGTTACGACAAACTAAAATCGCACGGCGTGGGAAAGGACATTTCCTGGCGCGATTGGCAACAATATATTATTCAGTTGATCAACCAGGGAATTTGTGAAATTGCTTTTCATAAACATAACGCGTTGCAGTTGACTATTTTTTCACAAAAAGTGTTGTTCGAAAATAAGCAGGTTCATTTAACTTATCCTGTTACAATAGCGGAAAAGGCTGTTATTCAGAAGGAATTGAGAGAAACAAAAGTTAAAAAAGACTCTTTATTTGAGCGTTTGCGCAAATTGCGCCATCAAATTTCTTTGGAAGAAAATATTCCCGCTTATTTGGTTTTTAGTGATGCAGCTTTAAAAGAAATGGAAAGGGCACGGCCAATGAGCGAAGCAGAATTTCTTAAAATCAGCGGGGTTGGACAACGAAAACTGGAAGTTTATGGCAATGAATTTATTGCTGAAATGGTTTCGTTTATCAATGAAAAAGTTCAAAAAAAAGACGATACTTATAAAGTTACTTATGAATTGTACAAAGAAGGTCTTTCTATTGAAGAAATTTCAGAAAAAAGAGATTTAAAATCGGCCACCATATTTTCTCATCTGGCGAAATTATATGCCGACGGCAAAGACATAAACATCTATGATTTTGTAACAAAAGAAGAAGTTGAACAGGTTTTAAAAGCAAAAGAAGCGTTAGAAAGCCCAGAAGCACTAAAGCCTTATTTTGACTATTTTAAAGAGGAGATGGATTATTCGAAAATTCGTTTGGCGTTGACGATACTAAATAGTTAAAAAGACCGAAGACCGAAGACCGAAGACCGAAGTTGCAAGCTGAAAGTAAAAATGTTCAAAGGTTCAAATTTCAGGTTTAAAGTTTCAAGTTCTAAGCCCAAAGGTGAAAGTTTGAAATTTGATCCGTTTAACTCCGGACTGCGGACTTCGGTCTTCCGACTTATTTCCATCAAAGATGCGCTGATTTCACGATTGGATTATTTTCAACAACATTTGACAAAATGATGTGTGTGGTGGTTTCACCATAGGTAATTAATTGGTCAATAAATTTGCCCAGATGCTGTTGGTTTTTTAGCACAACCTCCATCACAATATTTTCATTTCCAGTAATTCTGTAACAATTTAGCACCTCATTAAAGTCTTTTACTTTTTCAATAAATGGTTTTAGTCTTCCCATAAAAGCGCGTAGCGTAATAATTGCTTTTAGCTGATTGCCAGTTTCAATATAGCATATTTTTGCGTGATAGCCTTCAATAACGCCGAGATCTTCCATTTTTCGAATTCGTTCGGCTACGGCAGGAGAAGTTATTCCAACTTTTCGTGCAATTTCTGTGTTTGATTGTCGGGCATTTTGTTGTAAACAATCCAATATTTTCCAACTAATGGTGTCTAAGCTCATTTTTTAAAGTTTTAGACTATAAAAATATAAAATTCTAGTCTAAATTAACACTTTTGCTTTAATTATTAAATATATAAATTAGTTTTCCGAAGTAAATTTGTAATCTAATTTTATTAACAAATGTTTACTTCTGAAGAACAACATCTAAATCAGTTGGTGATTTATCAAAAATCACTTTATATTTTTAAGTTGGTAAGGCGCATTACTTCTTACGTTACCAATGATAAAAATGTTTTGGAAATGTATGTTTCTAATGAGAGAAGTGACAGATATGCCGATAATTTGCTGATAAATGCTTTGGGGTTGGTTCCTAAAATTGTGGAAACCGAATGCCAGGAGAATCCAAGTTTAAAGCTAAAATATGCGGTATCGCTTCGTTATTTTATTGATTGCCTGTACCAAAATTGTTTGTTGTTGGAAAGCACAAAAATTCAAGGAAAGGATTTTGTAAAACTACTTCGAAAAGAGCTTAAGAATTTGAGGCAAATTCATAGGAATTACGTGAAATCGCTTTTATAAGTTTTCAGTATTCAGTTTCAGTTCACAGTTTTTTTATTAATTTAGAACAAATAAACAGTTTAAGATTATAAAATTAAACGAGTAACATTTCGTCTCTTTTTTAGCTTTTAGCCTTTAACTTTGAGCTTTCACCTTTAACCTTTGCCTAATAGCTTCATACAAAAAAGCGCCGCAAGCCACAGAAACATTTAGAGAGTCAATTTCTCCAAGCATCGGCAATTTTGCTTTATGCGTAACAATTTTTAAAATAGAAGGATTGATGCCTCTGTCTTCCGACCCCATAATAATGGCCGTTGGCAGCGTTAAATCTATATCATAAATTAAAGTATCCGTTTTTTCGGTGGCAGCAACCAATTGAATGTCATTTGCCTGAAATTGAAAAATAGCGTCTTTTATATGGTCCACTTTACAAATAGGCATTTTAAACGCCGCTCCTGCCGAAGTTTTTATGGTATCGGCACTTATGGGGGCATTTCCTTGTTTTTGAATAACAATTGCGTTGACGCCTGCACATTCTGCAGTTCTAATAATGGCCCCAAAATTGCGGACATCAGAAATTTGATCTAACAATAAAAATAGGGGTGTTGCCGTTTTTTCAAAAGCAGCCTCAATTAATTCATCCAAATCCGAAAATTCAATAGGGGATATTTGTGCGGCAACGCCTTGATGGTTTCCGTTTTTTGAAATACGATTCAGTTTTTCAACAGGAACGTGGCTGGTTGCAATATTATGTTGTTTGATAAGGCTGTTTAATTCTGAAAACAAGTGGCCGCTTAAGTCCTTTTGCAAATACACTTTGCTAATTGTTTTACCGGCATTGATGGCTTCTATAACAGCCCTGATGCCAAATATTTTTGAAGATTCGTTTTCCATTGGGCAAAGGTAAGTATTTTGTTTTGATTGCCGTAACGGGCATTTAAAAGTGTGACTTAATTTTTGTAACTAATCAGTGCCTAAAGTTTGGAGTGCCTAGAATGCACTAAAGTTATTTAATTTTCAGCCTAACAACCGCCTCAAGACTTTACATTTTTTTAATTTTTTCAAAAACGGCTGATTTTTATTATAATTGGACTGTTTTACTTCGTAAAAGTCCCTTTTGTTAACTTTAAGTACTTCAAACTTTAGGCACTTTAAGTACTGATTAGTTACTAATTTTTTAATTATAATGGTTTTAAAAGTTGGGAAACTTATTTTAAAAGATGGGCAACTTATTTTTGAAAAAATAGAATTTTAAAATAACGCTATTATTTATATAAGATAATATTTGAGATTCATTTAAAAGGATTTAATGTTTTTTTTTCAATTAAAGGCTGTTAAGTTAGAACCACGTGGGATTAAGTCTTTTGACAGCTTCTCTCTACCGATAGTTTTACGAAATTCGTGACTTTTATATATTGCCAAATGCGCAATATATTTGAAATTTCATTTTTAATGATGCCAATATTTGGAATTTATTTGGCAAGATTATTGTACTTTTAAGAAAAATTAAATTTAAAAATTATGAAAAGTGTTTTTAGCATGTTGTTTGTGTTGTTTTTGACCAATTTATTTTCTCAAAATGTAGAGTACCTATCCAAAACGGATCGCGGAAATATTATTATCACTCAAAATAATGAAATTAAGGGAAAAGATTATTTGTATGATGAATGGAATAAAGGAATGTTGGTGTTGAATGACAGTATTTTTTCCATGCAAGACCAATTAAGATTCGACGCCTATAAAAATCGCCTTTTAATTAAGGATAAGAGTAATGACAATGAAGTTATTGAAATTAAGGATAAATCAATTACCGGTTTTTCTATTATGGAGCATAACAGAAACATAAAACATGATTTTGTGAAACTTCAAAATAAAAATTTTGTGGGTGAGGCCGAAAATGATTTTTATGAATTGGTTTTTAATTTGCAAAACACCAATTATTTTATTAAAAAAACCTCCATAATATTGTTCGACCCAAATAGGGGTAAAGGGAGCCAAACCATTAACAATTTTCCTTTGGAATATCAAAATAAATTAACCTATTACCTTAAAAATAGTGAGGGATTGTATGTGGAAGTTAGGCTTAAGAAAAATGATATTTTGGCTGTTTTAAATAAACATTCAAAACAAATGGAAGCTTTTGTTAAAATGAAAAAAATAAATTATGGGAAGGAAGATGACGTTTCTAAATTGGTAAATTACTATTATTCTTTATAGATTTAAAGCTGCCGGATCTCAAAAAGTGTTTTTTATTGATACTATTAATAAGCGATGCTTTTGGTGGGTTTTATTAAAAAATAATTTCTTTGCTTGATAGTGCAAATGATTCATTTAAAGGGTTTTATAATTATCATAAAAAGTGTCAGTACACTTTGCCTAAAGTGTCAGCACACATTGCATAAAGTGTCCGTTTACTTTTCTAAAAGTGTCAGTACACTTCAACAAAAGTTTCTGTACACTTTTTCTATTTTAATTTGAACCTTTGTATTCAATATGTTTTTCTATGGTTGAAAGGATATCGGTTTATTACTATTATAATTTTTAATGACAATATCTTAATGCTTTCCCAATTTTGAAATACTTGAAATTGACAAATCTAAATAATAGCTTTCTATAATATTTTATTTATCTATTAAAATTCATGGTTGTCCGGTAAAAATTCATAAAAAACGAATAATCTCAATCAATATGGGACTTTATAAACAGGTCGCCCCGATGGAGCTTGTTTTCAATGGAAAACTATAAACTACAAACAGTTCGTCCCGATGGGACTAAAACAGCTCCAGAGGAGCGAAATGTTTGTAAAAAAAGCATAAGTTCATTTATTAAAGCCCCATCGGGGCGACCTATTTGTTTTGAAAAATTTAACCGGACATTAATGATTAAAATTATTTATTTATCTATTAAAATTAAAGTAGTTTGAAGTTTTTGCAAATTTGAAGTGTAAATCATAATAGGAGAATAGTAATTTGGGAATTAGCTCAAAAGTTATGTTACAGATGATAGTTCTTTTCATATTTTTAATTACAAAATAAGCAAAAAAAAACCGCCCTTATTGGGCGGTTTCTCTACTTTATTCTAAATGAAATGTTCTTTTAGAAATTATCTGATTGTAGTATTAAAGCATTATTTGGATACAAGCCCCAAGCTGCTAAATCATAAGTTATAGATAAGTTAATTTCACCTGTACAGGCATTTACAAAACCGGTACCGAATTCATCACCACCACCGCCTGGTTGTCCATAATCGAAATATTCATTAGCTTTAACTGTTACATTTCCTGTTGCAGGATCAATAGTGACTACCATAAAGGCAGTATCATTATTGGCTATCCAAGTCATGAAATCTGGTGTGTCAATGATAAAAGAAAACGGATCTCCAAGAACTGGTAAAAGTTCGGTTTGATCACCTGCTCCATAATCTGCCCATTCATCTACCACTGCAGTTGCTGTCCCAATAAAAGGAGCAGCTGTTACAGGGCTTTTTTCGCCTAGTGCAGTTATTGTATAAGAATCTCCGGATTTTACGATTTTTGCTAAAACATAATAAACAGTAGAACAAGAATTACCTGAATTTAAAGCTGCAGGAAAATCATAAGAAAGATCGTTAATTAAACCAGCCTGATTGAAGGTCGTATTTAAGTTTAGGTCTCTTACAATTTCTGAATTTACATCATAGAAATCAGCCACTAAATAATATTCGCCATTTGGAGTACTTGAATCCATTACAAATGTTTCAAAACTTCCGCCATCAGCTTCACCTATGTCGCCTGAATTATCTGGAGTTGATGAAACTAACAATCTTAAATCAGCAAAAGCCGTAGGGCTAATTGCATTTCCTGAATTATCAGTTGTCACTGAACCTAATGCCCAGCTAAGGTCAATTGCCAAATCACCTTCTGTATAGTTCAAAATAGTGAATTCCATAGTCACTGGCGTAATAGATGCATTTGCAGTCAAGTTATCACCAATTTGTAATTTCACGGTTTCTGTGGCTTCTATTAAATCATCAGACAGAATTTTAACTTTCCCTTTAGCGCTTGTTGCACCGGCAGGAATAACCAAGCTTCCGTCAACAGTATAATCGTCACCATTGATTGCATCACCTGCAATTTGAGTTACAAATAACTTAACATCCACCAATTGTGGTGTGCTTAAGGTGGCCGTAAATTCATAAACTGAATCATCCTCTATTAAGCTTTTGTTGCTTACCGAGGTGGTTACCGTTAAGGTTGGCGAAGTTGGCACTAGGGTACCAAATCCAGTATTATCTTCTTGGTCGCAACTAACAACAAATAGTGCTGCTGTAAGCGCTGCCAAATAAGAAAAGATACTTTTATAATTTTTTGTTATCATTTTTATATTTTTTATATGTTAAATTAGTCTACTTGTTTTACCATTTTTTCGTAAAATTCTCTAGGACCAACAGCTCCAGTGCTAGTGTAATAACCAACAGTTAATTCAAGGATATGCTCACCAGTTACATCATTTGGAAATGCGTTGCTTTTTCCTGCACAAGACAATGTCTCAAATGGAATTCCGCCACAAACCATAATTGGAAAGCCATTTAACAATACGGCCGTACCTTCTGGATCAACATCCATAATTGTAATTTCATTTGTGTCATTGTTCACGGTAAAATAATAATCTTGGTCTAGCCAGGTAGCCGCCAATCCAACATGTTTGTAAATACTCGCATCAACGGATTCGATAACTACTGATTCTCCAGCCCAAGCAAAATTAAGCACTCCAATTCGATAATAAACGGTTTCAGTTGTTGTATAAGTTCCTGCATATTTAGTTGAAACAGTCGCTTTTGTGCTTGCAAAGTTTTTGAATTCACCATTGCCGGTAGCTGCATAATAGTCAAATTTCCAGTAATCACCAATTTGGTAGTCCTCGTCAGATGCTGACAATGGATTGCCATCGGCACCAGTTATACCGGTAACTAATTCATCAAAAGTAAAACTATAGTTCACAAAACTGTTTTGGTCACCTGATACAGGGATTGTTTTAAACGAATCAACAGTATTAGAGACAAAACTGCCGCTGTAAAAAGTTTTGGCTACTCTAATGCTTGTTGTTTTAACTTCGCCTTGGTACACACGAATATTCGCGGTATAAGGACCAGAGTTACCAACCACATAGTTAATGGAAGTGTTCTTAACATCCAACAATCCACCTGATTTAAAGTTTCCGTCGGGATTGTCAACATTTAAATCCGCATCATTACAAGAATAAAATGTAATCAATGACAGAAAAAAGATGCTTATTATTTTTATTGCTTTCATATTTTTATTTTAAAAATTAGTATTAATTCATCCACCAAATCTTGGTTGTCAAATTATCAGCTCCTTGTGCCGCAACTGCCGCTTCATAATTTGCTTTATTAAGGGAAGCTTCCGATGTAGGATAATTATAGCGAGATGGAATTTCGCTTAAAGCACCATCAACAGCTGGCGTTAAAGCAGGAAATCTTGTTCTTCTCCATTCATTCCATGATTCAACCCCTTGTGGGAACAAGGCGACCCAGTTTTGGGTTGCAATTTGTTCTAATGCAGTTGCCGGAGTACCAACAGCTAAGGATTTGTTTGCCATAAATGTTGAAATGGCCGGTCCAGGAACTTCATTAAATTCTAAAGATGCTGTCATTCCTTCAAGGTATTGCGCAGTGGCATCACCGGAGATATAGCCTTTCACAATGGCTTCAGCCATTAAAAACTTCAATTCAGGGTATGACATAAAGAAACCAGGCAATTCAGGACGTAAATAAAAGGTTCCTAAAGGAGATACATTCTGGTAATTCCAGTCATCGCTTGGAACATCATTAAAACCTGCCGGTTTGCCTCTAACAATACCTGCATCATTTTTTTGTGCATACACATTCAAACGAGGGTCATTAGAGCCACTTAGAATTTCAACCATTTTTGAATTAATTTTCCATTCAGCCCTACCTCCAAATATAATGGTTTCGTATAATGGGTTGGAACTTGGGTCAGCACCTAAATAAACCAATTTGGCATCTTGGGCATTACTTGCAAATAAATTGCCTGAATTTACCAATGCCTGTAAATCACCTGCAACATTCATTTTTCCAGAAGCTCTCATTAACATTCTGAATTTCAGGGAACTAGCAAATTTTTTCCATAAATTAGGGTTTCCACCATATAAGATATCATTTGTGGCATCAATTTCCCCGGAAGTACCCAATAAAGAAATGGCTTCATCAAGCATCGCTAAAACACCTGCATACACATCTTCTTGGCTGTCATAAGCAGGAGCGATAATTCCTTCTGTTGCGGCTTTCATGGCTTCCGTAAAAGGTATAGCTCCATAAACATCTGTTAAAAAGGCATAGCCATAAGCTTGTAGCGTTAAGGCGACACCTTGCATATTGTTATTTTCCTCCGCTATAGCAATTGTTTGCATTGCGTTTGCATCTGAAATAACTACGGAGTAATATCTTTCCCATACTTGTGTAATTACACTTTGTCTCGGAATATATCTTTCCTCATCATTGTATTGCACTTTTGCAAATTGCTGTGACCAGCAAGCACCCATATCTCCACCAATAAATGTACTGTAGGAACGGTTTTGTGCTTCTCTGACAACTCCCGGAATCAGCAGGCTTGAAGGCACCGCCGTAGGATTGTTAGGATCTGTGTTTATTTCTTCAAAATCACTATCACAGCCAACTGAAACCAGTAAGCCAAATAATAATAATGTTATAATTCTAAATCGTTTCATATGTTTAAATATTATTTTTATTAATATGGTTATAGTTTTACTTGAACGTTAAAACCAATACTTCTTGCAGATGGCAATTGACCAAATTCCTGACCTTGTTGTCCATTTACATCACTAAAGGCTGATTCCGGATCAATATGAGGAACATTTTTATGCAAAATAGCCAAGTTACGTCCTACAACAGAAAAACTGATATCAGTGAACAGTGTTTTTCCAATAAGGCTTTTTGGCAATTTGTAGGAAATTTGAACTTGTCTTAATTTTACATAAGAAGCATCGAACACTGAACTTTCTACAATACCGTTTGAGTATGATGCTTTGTTATAGTTTTCGGCAGTAACAACAACATTGTTTGGAACATAGCTGCCATTCACAAGCATTACGCCATCTCCAACAATACCAGTTTCTCTACCTGCAATGGTTTCAAATAAAGTACCCGCATATCTACCCCATGTATTTGTCATAGTATAAATGTCCCCTCCAATTTTAGCGTCAATCAACGTATTTAAACTGAAATTTTTATAGCTAAAAGTAAAGTTGGCGCCACCAGTCCAATCAGGAGTAATATTTCCCAATGTTTTTGTGCTTGCAGCTATTTTTGGCAATCCATTTTCATAAATTACTTTGCCGTTATTTCTTTCAAAAAAAGTACCTACGATAGAACCATAAGCTTCACCTTGTCTAGCTTCTAAAGTCATATTCCATTGACCTCCCAAAACCAAGGCATCCAAATCGCCTAACGAAACTACTTTGTTAGTGTTATCTGCAAAATTAAGGTCTATGTCAAATTTGAAATCTCCGCGCTCAACTACAGTCATTCCCAATTGCAACTCATAGCCTTTGTTGTTCATTTCACCTACATTTTGTACAGAACTTGTATATCCTGAAGCAGCAGTAACTTGAACAGGAACAATTAAATCTGTACTTGTTTGGTCATAGTAAGTTGCATTAAAACGTATTTTACTGTTTAGCAATCTAAGGTCTAATCCATACTCTGTACCGGTAGTTGATTCAGATTTAATATTTGGATTGTTTAATTGACCCGGTAAAAAGGCAACAGAGTTCCCTCCCCAAGTTTCTGTGGACAACGCAAAAGTTGGTTGTAAACTGTATGGGCTTAATGCTCCAATACCTCCAACTTCAGACCAGCCACCTCTCACTTTTAAGAAAGATAGTATGTCAGATTTTGTAGCCATCATATCAGTAATCACCGCACTGGCAGTCACTGATGGGTAAAAGAAGGAATTGTCGCTGATTGGCAATAAACTTGACCAGTCATTTCTTCCTGAAAATTCCAAGAATAAATAATTTTTGTAAGAGAATTTACCAAAACCGAACAAACTGTTGATTTTTTGTTCAGAAAATGAATTATTAACTTCCCAGCTGCTTCCTGCTTTTAAGTTGGATACGTTATATAATCCCGGCAATTGAAGTTGTGGAACAGCTGTAAAAGCCAATTCAGATTTTCTGTACATAGAGTTTCCTCCAACACTCATTTCAAAAGCCAAGTCTTCCGTAATTTTTGTGGTATAAGAAGCAATTACTTCAGAGTTGGTTTCAGCATAACTACGGGCAGTTTCTTCATAATATCCATTAGGAGCTTGGTTGCTTCCAAAAGCCTGTCTGTAATTTTGTCTTGTGTTCCAAAAGTTTGTTCCAACTTTACCTGAAATTGAGAAATTGTCGTTAAATGCATAGTTTAATGCAATGTTTCCTACAATTCTTTCTCTGTTATACTCTCGCGTGTTGGTGTCCAATACCCAAAATGGGTTATTTTGGAAATTTGTGTTCCAGTTTATAGGAGTGCCTGCAGCAATAGTGCCCGGTGCTGCCAATGGTAAGTTTTTCCAATCTCTAAAATCATTGAAATTAACTTGTCTTTGTGACCAAATAAATTGTTGTACCGGATTTTCATTGTTGTACCCTTGCGTTACAAAGTTATCACTTTTAGAACGAGTGTAATTGAAATCAACAGAAGTTGTTAATTTTTCAGACATTGTATAAGTTGATGAACCACCCACTGAAAATCTTCTTAGGTCGGTGTTTGGCACCATCCCTGTTTGGTCCATAGAGCCAACAGACAATCTGTAGCCAATATTTTCGGCACCACCACTAAAGGAAATATTGTTATTTAAGGTAATACCTGTATCATAAAAATCTTTGATATTGTCAGGGTGAGAAATAAAAGGAGTTGGCCCTCCGCCTGTTTTATAAGAATCCCATTGCACAAATTCCAATCCTCTGTCTAAAGGAGGACCCCAACTTTCGTCAACACCACCTGAACCGTTTGTTCCATCAACCCATTGGTAAAAATCGTGGTTACCGCCACCACCATAAGAATTTTGGTAGTTAGGTAATATAAGAGGAGTTTCAGCAGTCATACTGCTGTTAAATGAAATCCCTAAACCTTGTGCTCTTTTACCTGATTTGGTTTTAATTTGGATAACCCCGTTTGCAGCTCTTACACCATAAAGTGCGGCGGCAGCGGGACCTTTAAGTACAGAAATAGATTCAATATCGTCAGCATTGATATCCGACACACCATTTGGTAAATCAGCACCACCGCCAGAACCGGCATTTCCAAAATTTCCGCTTTCTAAAGGTACGCCATTTACCACATAAAGTGGTTGGTTGTCACCAGTGATAGAACTTACTCCCCGTAAAATAACCCTTGAAGAAGAACCAACAGCTCCAGAACTGTTTGTAATTTGTACCCCAGCCACTTTTCCTGACAAAGAGTTTACAATGTTAGTTTCCCTTGCTTGAGTCATTTCCTCGCCGCCAACTTGCTGAACGGCATAAGTTGCAGATCGTCTTTCAACTTTTCTGCCAAATCCTGTAACCACAACTTCCTCTAAGGCCTCAGCGCTTTCCTTCATGGAAACGTCTATTACAGTAGAAGCTCCAACGGTTCTCTCAGCTGTTTGCAAACCAATAAAACTGTATTGTAGTACAGCTCCAGTGGCAGCTTTGATTGCGTAATTTCCGTCAAAATCTGTTTGTGTACCTGTTTTGGTACCTTTAATAATAACTGTTACACCAGGTAATGGTCCGCTTGCGTCGTACACGTTACCCGTAACAGTTTTTTCTTGGGCAAACGATATTTGCACCATAAACGCCAGTATAAGCGTTAAAAAACCATTAAACTTTGTTTTCATTATATAATTATTTGAATTAATTAGGTCAAAAATCTTAATAATTTGTTAATAAACCAAACTTTTTAGTGTTAAAGTCTTAAAATATGTTAAGAATCTTTCAATTTATGTGGTAAGATATCAGTAAGCATCCTAAGAATATTTAAAAGAATTGGCAATAACTCACTAAATTTTATTGACGTATGTTATATAGATGTGAAAATATTCATAAAGTTGCGTTCATTAATTAGGCAATTAGCCTATTGTTTAAAGAGCCAATTAAAAAGTTCATCGGAAAATAGAAATGAGGTAATTACAAATTGAAAAATTAAAAGCATCTTATTAAAAGATTCCACAAATCAACAATTAATTAATTACTCCTGTCAACAGAAAATAATTTTAGATTTTGAATTGTGGATTTTGAATTAAACAATTATGCGATTAAACGCACAACTTATACCTTTAAATACATTGTTAATTTAATTAGAAAAAATAAAATATATTCATATTTGATTAAGAAGAAAATAATTGTACATTTGCAAACTCTTTGAAAAGAGCATAATATATTAAAAGTAATTTATAACAAAATTTCAGTATGCCAACAATTTCGCAATTAGTACGAAAAGGAAGAACCAAAATAACTAAGAAGAGTAAATCGGCTGCTTTAAATTCATGTCCTCAACGAAGAGGAGTGTGTACACGTGTTTACACCACAACACCAAAAAAACCAAACTCAGCGATGCGTAAAGTAGCAAGGGTTAGGTTAACAAATGGTAATGAGGTGAACGCTTACATTCCTGGAGAAGGACATAATTTACAAGAGCACTCGATAGTATTAGTTAGAGGTGGAAGGGTTAAAGATTTGCCAGGAGTTAGGTATCATATTGTACGTGGTGCATTAGATACTGCAGGTGTTGACGGTAGAACGCAACGTCGCTCTAAATATGGTACAAAAGCCCCTAAAAAGTAATTTAAAAACTTTAATGTAAAGACATGAGAAAAAGAGCAGCGAAAAAAAGAGTGCTTTTACCAGATCCAAAGTTTAACGATCAGTTAGTGACACGTTTTGTGAATAACTTAATGTGGGACGGTAAAAAATCTACGGCTTTCAAAGTGTTTTACGATGCGTTAGACATTGTAGAAACAAAAAAATTAGACCAGGAAAAATCATCATTAGAAATTTGGAAAGACGCGTTAAGCAATGTAATGCCACAAGTTGAGGTTCGTAGCCGCAGAGTTGGTGGGGCAACTTTTCAAATTCCGCAGCAAATTAGACCAGACCGTAAGGTGTCTATTGCCATTAAATGGTTGATTTTATATGCAAGAAAAAGAAATGAAAAATCAATGGCCCAACGTTTGGCCGGTGAGGTTTTAGCCGCAGCAAAAGAAGAAGGCGCCGCAGTTAAGAAAAGAGTGGATGTTCACAAAATGGCTGATGCTAATAAAGCATTCTCTCACCTTAGATTTTAATAATTAGAAATGGCAAGAGATTTAAAATATACAAGAAATATAGGAATTGCGGCTCATATTGATGCGGGTAAAACAACTTGCACCGAGCGAATTCTTTATTATACAGGCGTTTCGCATAAAATAGGAGAGGTGCATGATGGTGCCGCAACTATGGACTGGATGGAGCAAGAGCAAGAAAGAGGTATTACAATTACTTCTGCCGCTACAACTTGTGAATGGAAATTTCCTACTGAAAATGGTGAGCCAACTGCTGATGCAATGGGTTATCATTTTAATATTATTGATACTCCCGGTCACGTTGATTTTACTGTTGAAGTAAATCGTTCTTTACGTGTGTTGGATGGATTGGTTTTCTTATTTAGTGCAGTGGATGGTGTTGAACCACAATCTGAAACTAACTGGAGATTGGCCGATAACTATAAAGTGCCAAGAATTGGTTTCGTAAATAAAATGGACCGTCAAGGTGCCAATTTTTTAGATGTTTGTCAACAAGTTAGACAAATGTTAGGTTCTAATGCAGTGCCTATCGTTATTAATATTGGTGATGAAGAAAACTTTAGGGGAATTGTTGATTTGATAAAAAATCGTGCAATTATTTTTCACGACCACACAATGGGCGCAACTTTTGACGTTGTTGAAATTCCGGAGGAACTAAAAGAAGAAGCAAAAGAATTACGTGGCAAACTTATTGAAGAGGTTGCTGCTTATGATGAAAATCTTTTAGAAAAATATATGGAAGATGAAGATTCCATTACTGAAGATGAAGTGCATGCTGCGCTTCGTGCTGCCGTGATGGATATGTCTATCATTCCGATGGTTTGTGGCTCTGCGTTTAAAAATAAAGGCGTTCAGTTTTTATTGGATGCTGTTTGTCGTTATTTACCTGCACCAATTGATAAAGAAGGTGTGGTTGGTATTAACCCAAATACAGATAAAGAAGAATTGCGTAAACCAGATGTAAAAGAGCCATTTGCCGCTCTTGCATTTAAAATTGCAACTGATCCTTTTGTTGGTCGTTTGGCATTTTTTAGAGCATATTCTGGGCGTTTAGATGCAGGTTCTTATATACTGAATAGTCGTTCCGGTAAAAAAGAACGGATTTCACGTATTTACCAAATGCACGCTAACAAGCAAAATGCTATTGATTATATAGAAGCTGGAGATATTGGTGCCGGTGTTGGATTTAAAGACATCAAAACCGGAGATACGATGTGTGATGAGAAACATCCAATTGTTTTGGAATCGATGAATTTTCCTGATCCAGTTATTGGTATTTCTGTTGAGCCAAAAACAAAAGCAGATGTTGATAAATTAGGGATGGCTTTAAGTAAATTAGCTGAAGAAGATCCTACTTTTACTGTTAAAACTGATGAAGCTTCCGGACAAACAATTATTTCAGGAATGGGTGAATTGCACTTAGAAATTATTGTTGACCGTTTAAAGCGTGAGTTTAAAGTTGAAGTAAACGAGGGTCAACCACAAGTTGAATATAAAGAAGCTATCACCGCAAAAGCAGATCACCGTGAAGTTTATAAGAAACAATCTGGTGGTCGCGGTAAATTTGCAGATATTAAATTTATTATGGAACCTGCTGAGGCTGGGGAAACAGGATTGATATTTGTGAACGCCATTAAAGGCGGTAACGTACCAAAAGAGTTTGTTCCTTCCATTGAAAAAGGATTTAAAATGGCTATGAAAAACGGTCCTTTAGCAGGATACGAAATGGATAGCATGAAGATTACTTTATACGATGGATCTTTCCACGCGGTGGATTCAGATGCGTTGTCATTTGAATTGGCAGCTAAAATGGGATACAAAGTTGCTGCAAGAGCTGCAAAAGCTGTGATTCTTGAGCCAATTATGAAAATTGATGTGGTAACTCCTGAAATAAACATGGGAGATATTGTAGGCGATTTAAACAGAAGAAGAGGCCAAGTTACTGCGATGGATGACAGAGCCGGTGCAAAAGTTGTAAAAGCAACAGTGCCATTATCAGAAATGTTTGGTTATGTAACCACCTTAAGAACATTGTCGTCAGGTAGAGCAAC
Organism: Bacteroidetes bacterium HGW-Bacteroidetes-3; assembly: GCA_002842505.1. GTDB lineage: Bacteria > Bacteroidota > Bacteroidia > Flavobacteriales > Flavobacteriaceae > Lutibacter. The sequence goes on from PHDE01000050.1 coordinate 18,438, forward strand.
GTCATCAATGGAGTTTTCGCATTATGCTGAAACACCAAGCAACATTGCAGAAGAAGTAATAGCAAAAGCCAAAGGATAATCTCTAAATTATTAAACGATGAGTCAAAAAATTAGAATAAAATTAAAATCATACGATTACAATTTGGTAGATAAATCTGCTGAAAAAATCGTTAAAACGGTAAAAAGCACTGGTGCTGTTGTAAACGGACCAATTCCATTACCTACACATAAAAAGATTTTTACAGTGTTGCGTTCTCCGCACGTAAATAAAAAATCTAGAGAGCAATTCCAATTGAGTTCTTACAAACGTTTGTTAGACATTTATAGTTCATCATCAAAAACTATTGATGCTTTAATGAAGTTAGAACTGCCAAGCGGCGTTGAAGTAGAGATTAAGGTTTAATTTCAAAGGTTGCTGAGCGTAGTCGAAGCAAGACATGTCCGGAGCGATTGACGAAGGAAAAACGAAAAAAATACATCAGGGTTGAAGTATTTTAACCCTGTTTTTTTGAATAAAAGTAGAATAATAATTAATAATTAAATTAGAATGTCTGGGTTAATAGGTAGAAAAATCGGAATGACCAGCTTATTCGACGAAAACGGGAAAAACATTCCTTGTACAGTAATCGAAGCAGGTCCATGCGTAGTCACCCAAGTCAGAACCATAGAGGTAGACGGGTACAAAGCCCTTCAACTTGGTTTCGATGACAAAACGGCAAAAAGCTCTAATAAAGCTTTGGATGGTCACTTTAAAAAAGCTGGCACACCTGCTAAAAAGAAAGTCATTGAATTTCAAGAGTTTGAAGATGTGCACAAATTAGGGGATCAACTTACAGTTGACCTTTTTGTAGAAGGAGAATTTGTTGATGTTTCAGCAATTTCAAAAGGTAAAGGTTTTCAAGGTGTTGTTAAACGTCACGGTTTTGCCGGGGTTGGACAAGCAACACACGGTCAACATAACCGTTTAAGAGCGCCAGGTTCTATTGGTGCTGCATCCTATCCTGCAAGAGTATTCAAAGGAATGCGAATGGCAGGTAGAATGGGTGGTGATAAAGTTAAAGTTGAAAATTTAAGAGTTTTAAAAGTAGTTCCAGAAAAGAACTTGCTTGTGGTTAAAGGATGTGTTCCAGGTCACAAAAACGCTTATGTAATTATTCAGAAATAATGAAGGTAGCGGTATTAGATATTAACGGAAAAGAAACAGGTAGAGAGGTAACCCTGTCTAAAGATGTTTTTGAAATAGAACCTAACAATCATGCAGTTTACTTAGATGTAAAGCAATACTTGGCTAACCAAAGACAAGGAACGCACAAATCGAAAGAACGTGCAGAAGTTACCGGAAGTACCCGAAAAATTAAAAAGCAAAAGGGGACAGGTACAGCGCGTGCGGGCAGCATAAAAAACCCACTTTTTAAAGGTGGTGGA
>PHDE01000239.1 GCA_002842505.1 Bacteroidetes bacterium HGW-Bacteroidetes-3
ATAATTTGATGGTTGAATTTAACTTTCCAAGCACAGCATTGGCAATTGGCGCAATGGCTTTTAACATCGCCAATTGTGTAAAAGATTCTGAAATATTCAATGCATTCAAATCCAAATCCATCTTGAATTTCGGCGTTTTTTCTTTGGTGGAAACCATTCCGCTTAAAGCTATTTGTCCGCCAAAAACATTCATTTTCAAATTACTCAATGTCACGGCTTCCTCTTTTATCACCAAATTTCCCGAAACTTCTTTTAAATTTAAATTGTCATAAACTACCGTTGTTGCTTTGGCAGCGATGGTAACATCTAAAAACGCAGGAATTTTTAAGGCTTCTTTGGTTGCTTTAGTTGAAGCGGAGTCGGTTTTAGTTTCCATAAAATCGGCCACTTCAAATTGGCGGGAAGTCATATCAAAATTTCCTTTCAGCACCTGATTTTTAAAAATAAATCCGTAAAAATTATTCAAATTTCCGGTTACCTGAAAATCGGAATTTCCGGTTTCCCCATCAAATTTATTCAAACGAATTTCTTTTGGTGTAAAAGCAATGGCGGCTTGTTTAATTTTAAACGGTTTTGCCATTTCTGCGCTTTCATAATTGAAATCGGTTACTGTAATTGTTCCTGAATTTTGAATGTTTTGATATTGGCTTTTTTCAACCGATTTCATATCAAAACGCGTCACAACATCCGCTTTTAAAATGCCTGTCAACGGTTTTTCCAATTTTACAGGATATGCTTTGGCAACATTTGCCAAGTTTATAATTCCTTTTATTTCGGCATTGACCAATGGGTTTTCAGCAATATTTTGAATGGTGGCTTTGGCGTTAAACACATCCTGATCAATGGTAAAAGACAACTTGTCAAGGTTTACATACGTGTCGTTAAAAATTCCGGTTTTGTTTACAATACGGGAATCTATCACAATATTTTTTACCGATTTCGGCAAATTCGGATATTGGAATGATGCGTTGTTTGAAGCAATTTCAACATCAAAAGCTGGAATGGTTGTGTCGGCATAAATTCCATTTACAACGCCGTTTACCTTAAAATCACCCGATGTTTTTACGCCATCCAACTTTCCTGAATACATTTCAGGAATCAATCCCAAAAAGTTTTTAAAAGAGGACGTTGGCGTTTTAAATTTCAGGTCGTAAATTTGTCCGTCATCTTTCATTTGGATAAATCCGTCAAACGCAATTGGCAGCAAATTCACCAAAGCTTCATTTTCTTTGAAGGTATATTTATAATTTTCCAAATCCAATCCCAAAACCGCGTCAAGCGACAATGCCACATTTTTTAAATAGTTTGTTTTGTCTATGGAAACCGCCAGTTTTGCAGTGGATTTTGTGTCTAAATCCAGTATTTTATTTTTGAAATCACCGCTGCCTTCGTGGTTGATGCTGTCCAAAATCACGCTCATTTTAGAGGCTTCATCAAAATAAGTAAAACGAAGGTTTTTAATGGCATAATGCTTAAAATTTAACGCGAATTCATCATTTTTGGTTTCATCTTTTTGGTCTTTGTTTTTTAAGGCAATGTCATAATTTCCCAAACCTTCTTTGTTGAAAATAATATTTACCTTGGCATTTTCAATATTAAAACCTTCAATGCCCATAGGTTTGCCCTTTCCCTTAAAAAGCTCTTTTATGCTCATTTTAAGGCTGAAATTATCGGAATAAAACAAGGTGTCATTTTCAAAAGGAGCCTTGTTTATAATGCTTAAATTGTCAATTATAATGGTGGCTTTGGGAAAGTTTTTAAACAAACTCAAATCAACATCTTCAAATGCCACCACCGCATCCACATTTTTATTGATGGATTTTAGCACCAATTCCTTTATTTTTCCTTTAAAAATAAAAGGTGTTGCCACAACCGCTAGGACAAAAACCAATAAGATGATTCCAATTATTTTAAATGCTTTTTTCATATTATGGCTGTTTTTTAGTGAAATTACAAATTGTAAACCAATACTTAGGTAAAGGTAATAAAAATCGACCAAAATGAATTTCGGGAACTTAATTGCTGTTTTTGGCTAAGTTCTATTTAAAACAGCATTTGCATATTCTATGATAAAAACCAAGTATAAAATTATAAAAAATCAATTTAATCGAAATTTACATTTAACCGCAAAAAAACGCAAAGAAAATACGCAAAGATCGCAAGAAAAAATTCAATTATTAATGAAATTTGGTTAGGGATTACTTCACCTTCTATTTATTTTGAATTGGTGTTCAGTAAACCTTGTTTGTAGTGGAAATCCCGGCGTTGCGAGTTGTTAGACAATATGTTCAAAAGATTGCCGCGCTGCGCTCGCAAAGACGGATTGCAACGAAAAGGTACGACCCTTATGGTAACGCCTACCTACCGGCAGGCTCATAACAACAAGCTATAAATTGCTGTACTTATTAGAATTAAACCCTATTTTTCAATTTAATCATTCCAGCTTTTATTCCCCCTTCGGGGCAATGTCATTAAGTTAAGACTTTGACGCCCATATTTTTGTCATTCCGAGGTACGAGGAATCTCATTATGCTATGCTATTTGA
>PHDE01000051.1 GCA_002842505.1 Bacteroidetes bacterium HGW-Bacteroidetes-3
TTTTAACTTTTTGGACATTTAGCGTCGTTAAGCCTTTTGCTTGTTGCGGTTGTTCCTTTTTACAGCTAACGGCGGCAACAACCAACAAAATGGCGAGTGTAGATTTGAGGATGTTTTTAATAGAGTACATTATTCCTTTTGATTTATAATGGTTAGTATATTTTGTTTTAGTTCTGTTAAATTATTGATCATTTTATCAATAAATTCCATGTATTGGGTGTTAAATTTTAGGCTTAAATTATTTTCATCATAATTATTGTTTAGTTCAAGCATCTTTTTTTTATAATTATATATTTTTTGGTGATTGTTTTTATCTTTTGTCCACAGTGCTATTTTCTCGTCTAACCTTGAAATAATATGGTTTGGGGAAACTTTAAAATAGCGTTTTCTGTCGCCGCATTTGGTAGAATAAGTAACTCTTCCAATAGATTGAAGCAACAATAAATTTGTGGAAATTGAACTTTTGCTGGCTTCCAATTTTTCTGTGAGTTCCTCAAAAGTTGCACCTTCAATGCCGTTTAATATTAAGTAAACAAAAATTCTGGAAGCCAGTGGCGCTAAATTATCGGAAGATTCAAAATATACGCCAAGTTCTTCAACCAACGCCATTTTTTCGGCCATCAAATTGTTTTCATTAATCATACTGTGAAAATTTCAACAAAAATAGTTTTAGTTCGTTTACTTCCGAACCAAACACGTGTTAAAATTATGTTAAAAAAAATAGAGGCGATTGCCTCCATTTTAACTTTATGTCAGTTGTGTTTATGACACAAATTTGTCCACATTTTGCCAAGGCCCGCCATTAATTACGTCAATTCCTTGTTGCTTCAAAAAAGAAGTTGCCTGTCCGCTTCTTGCGCCGCTTCTGCAAACCGCAATTACCTTTTTATTCATCGCCTTAATTTCTTTAACTTTACCGGGAATGGTATTTAAAACAATATTTTTTGAGCCCTTTACGTGCCCTTCCTTAAACTCTTCCACAGTTCTTACGTCGATAATAACAGCACCTTCTTTTAAATATTCTTCTATTGAAGAAACTTCTTTTCCATCCCCAAATAAACCGAAAAAACCCATTTTTTACTATTTTTAATTTTGTGCAAATATAAATTAATATATTCTTACTTTGGTAACTATAGTTACGCTATTTTGAAATTAGGCCAATTCCGTTGGCGATAAGCTGTTGGAACTTTTTATTTTTTTGAAGTTGCTTCAAATAGTCCAAAACTTCAGTTTCTATTGGGGAATGAGACTGATAAACAAGCTCATACATTTCCAATGGCAATAACCAATCTGAAGTGAAATTTGCTTTCGTTTTGTTGAAAATCGAAGTCAATTTCTCAAAATCAATCGTTCCGCTTTTTCTTATTTTTGCCACTTTTTTATACATTTTATGCAACTTGATTTCTTCTCCTGAATAAGAAATTTTATGTGTTTTGGTCGCAGAAACCTCTCCTAAATTTTTAAACGAATTTATGGAAGCCGGTCCGGCATGGGCAGAAATTATTTCTTTTCCCACAGCCATATCGTAAATTCCCCATTCTGGCTGAAACAACACTTTATCGTTGTGTGTAACGGTGCAATTTTTAAAAGAAATGAGTAAAATCTTGCCTTTTAAATCGCGTTTTCCGGTAATCACATCGCCTTCCACTTTAATATTTCCTTCAAAAAGCAAGATTGTTTTTTTGCCTTCATAAATTCCATAAACCTCTAAATCTTTCGGAAACATATCTTCAATGGCTAAATTGATGCCTTTCAATTTTCCTAGCGGACTCCCAAAACCGGCTGCGTGATAATCGGTTCCGTGACCAATTAATTCCTTGTCCCTGCTCGCCAAAGCCGTTGGCCCTGCAGTTTGAATATAAACGGGTTTGTTGTTGTCATCCACAATCACATCAGAAAAAATACCCGAAATTTGAAGTCCGGTGCTCAATTCAATCGTACCAATGTTTTTAGATTTTATCAATTTTTGAACACCGTACAATCCGCCAGTTCGTAATGCCATTTTATTGGCAAATTCTTCCAGCACAAAACTCAAATGCGCAAAATCGGGCGTCACAAACAATTGCGGTTGCGGTTTGGTGATGTCGAAATTTTGCGTTGCGGCTTCAATGGAATAAGTCACTTTTTTAACTTCATTGGTCAAACATTTTTTGCTTTCACCAATGGAAGACAATAAACCTGCACCATAAATTTTCGGATTTTCCAACGTTCCTATTAAACCATATTCAACCGTCCACCAATGCAAATTCCGTATTTGTGCCATTTCAGAAAGTTCGCCCATGGTGTTTTGCAACTCTTCCACTTTTTGTTGCGCGTTTTCAATTATTTCTTTGGAAGAATTTGGATCTTCCTTTAGAATGGAAAGCAACCTGATGGCTTCATACATTTCATAATCTTCCGAAGAAGAAATTGCTTTGCAGCCAATCTCCCCAAATCGGCGCAAATATTCGGCATATTCCGGATTTGCGATTATTGGCGCGTGGCCTGCGGCTTCGTGAATAATATCGGGCGCGGGCGTATATTCAAGATGGTCTATGGTTCTGATATCCGAAGCGATTACCAGCACATTATAAGCCTGAAATTCCATAAAAGCATTGGGCGGAATAAATCCGTCCACCGAAACCGCCGCCCAGCCAATATCTTTCAAAATACGGTTCATTCCTTCCATTTTAGGAATTTCCGCTGAAGAAATCCCTGTTTTTTTCAAACCCTCCAAATACGATTCATGCGCCACTTTACTCAAAAAATCAATGTTCATTCGCATAACATAACGCCAAACTGCCTGATTTTGGGCTGTATATTCGCTATAAGGTTGCTTCACAATAAACTGATGCAAATGTTTTGGCAGCCGTTCAGTAACTTTATTGAATTTTATATCGTTTTTCATTTGATGCTGTTTTCGCTGTGAATTTACAATTTTTTAAAAATATTTTGAAAAGTACTAAAAATAATCTTACTGCTATTTCATGGTTTTCCTATCCCCAACCCTTTCCGAAGGAAAGGGGGCTTAATTTGAATTAGCATTTTAATTCTCACTTTACAAAAAAAGTAGCCTCAAATTCGACTCAGCACAATTCTCAATTTCTCGCTTTTAACTTTTATAACGGACAAGTCGCTAACTGTCCCTACTTTTAGCATTAATTCCCCTTCTGGGGCTATGGGGCTTTTCGCAATCGTTTTAGTAAATTTCACAAGAATTTATGACCCCATTAAAAACGCTTCAATCGAATACTTCGTATCTTTGTGTTTTTCAAAACAATACCTTTTCTTATGAACAAAAAAGTGATTTTAATGATTTTGGACGGCTGGGGAATTACCCAAGACCCAAAAGTTTCGGCAATTTATAATGCAAAAACCTCTTATATAGACAGTTTGTACAACAAATATGCAAATGCTAGTTTGCGCACCGACGGAGAATTTGTGGGTTTGCCGGAAGGTCAAATGGGAAATAGTGAAGTTGGCCATATGAATTTAGGCGCCGGAAGAATTGTGTACCAAAACTTGGTTCGGGTGAATTTAGCGGTTAAAAATAAAACACTTGGAAAAGAAACAGCGCTGCTTGACGCGATTTCTTATGCGAAAGAAAACAACAAAAACATTCATTTATTGGGATTGGTTTCCGACGGCGGAATCCATTCACACATCGATCATTTAAAAGGATTTCTTGATGTTTTTGCTGAACACAACCTGAAAAATGTTTTTTTGCACGCATTTACCGACGGAAGGGATTGTGACCCAAAATCGGGAGTTGGTTTTATTGAAACCATTCAAAATTATATGAAAGAAACCACCGGTGAATTGGCAACAATTACCGGACGCTATTTTGCGATGGATCGTGATAAACGCTGGGAACGCGTAAAATTGGCTTATGAAGCGCTTGTAAATGCCGAAGGCGAAAAAAGCGTAGATGCGCTTAAAAGCTTGGAAGAAAATTATGCCAATGATGTGACTGATGAATTCATCAAACCCATTATTATAACCGATGAAAACGGACAGCCTAAAACACAAATTAAGGCTGATGATGTGGTGATTTTCTTCAATTACAGAACCGACAGAGGCCGCGAACTAACGGAAGTGTTGACCCAAAAAGACCATGAGGAATTTGGCATGAAAACCATTCCGTTGTATTACGTGACCTTAACCAGTTACGATGACACGTTCAAAAATGTGCATATCATTTACGAAACTGATAATCTCGAAAATACTTTGGGTGAAGTTTTAGAAAAAGCCGCCAAAAAACAAATCAGAATCGCCGAATCAGAAAAATATCCGCACGTTACCTTTTTCTTTTCCGGCGGAAGGGAAAAAACATTTGAAAATGAAACCCGTATTTTATGTCCGTCCCCAAAAGTTGCCACCTACGATTTAAAGCCAGAAATGAGCGCTTTTGACATTCGTGATGCCATTATTCCCGAATTGGACAAAAAAGAAGTGGATTTTGTGTGTTTAAACTTTGCCAATGGCGATATGGTTGGACATACAGGCGTTATGGAAGCAGCGATAAAAGCCTGTGAAGCTGTTGATAAATGCGTGGAAGATGTAGTGGCTTCCGCCTTAAAAAATGATTACACCACCATTATTATTGCCGATCACGGAAATTGTGAAACCATGATAAATCCAGACGGAACGCCAAATACTTCGCACACTACCAATCCGGTTCCCGTAATTTTGGTTGATAAAGAACTAAAACATATTGATGACGGAATTTTAGCCGATATTGCGCCTACCATTTTAGCATTGATGGGAATTGAAAAACCGGCTGTAATGACGCGCCATTCCCTAATTTAATTTTGTAGTTTTACGGAAATTTAATTTTTACATTATGAAAAACCTATTATACGCCATATTTATTTTAAGCCTTGTGAGTTGTTCCGCTCAAAAAAATACCATAACCGCTGTTAAAGACGAATCCGGAAATTTAATAGGCATCGCCAACAAAGAAAGCTTTTTGCAAGAACCTTATAACGCTTGGTTTAGCCCAAATTACACAACTTACGAAACCAACAAGGAAGTGGTGGAAAAACTGAAACCGCTTTTAAAAGAAGTGACTATAAAAGCTTTTATGGGAACTTGGTGCGGCGACAGTAAAGAACAAACACCTGTTTTTTATAAAATTTTGGATGAAGCCGATTTCAATTATAACCATTTAGAAATGATTACCGTAAACAGAAGCAAAGGAACTCCCGATAATTTGCAGGAAGGTTTCAACATTGAAAGAGTTCCTACCTTTATTGTGTATAAAAATGACAAAGAAATTGGTCGTTTTGTTGAATATCCAAGAGAATCGGTTGAAGCCGATTTATTGAAAATCGTTAGCGGAGAACCTTATAAACATTCTTACGAATAGAAGCCCAAAAAAGTTAAAAGCTCAAAGGTGAAAGTTTAGATTAATTTTAAACTTTCACCTTTATCTTTTTGAACAGACAGGTTGCGACCTGTGAATACTTTCGGCTTAAATTCCCTCTTCTGGGGCTAAATCCTGAAGTTCCCCAAGTTGTTTTAAAATGTCAAAAGTTTTTTTGGCTTCTTCTTCATTAATGGTGGAAATTGCAGCACCAACGTGAACCAAAACATAATCGCCAACGTTGGCTTCAGGAACCAAAGTTAGGCTCACTTCTTTGATGATGCCGTCGAAAGACACTTTACCCATTCTGAAAGTTTCATCCAGCTGAGCCGTAATTGCTATTAATTTTCCGGGAATTGATAAACACATTTGATTTACGATTTACGATTTTTGAATTTTTTTCAAACTTTAAACTTTCACCTTTGAGCTTTCAGCGTTTTTAACCAATTATACCAAGCTTTCATTCCTTCACCAGTTGTTGCGGAAACTTCAAAAAAGAGCAACTTCGGATTTACCTGCAGCGCATATTTTTTGATATTTTCTACCTTTATATTTACATAAGGCAACAAATCAATTTTATTGATGATACATATATCCGAAGTATGAAACATATCAGGATATTTTATGGGTTTGTCTTCCCCTTCGGTAGTGCTAATAATGACAACGCGCTTGTTTTCGCCCAAATCGAACATAGACGGACAAACTAAATTTCCCACATTTTCAATCATTAAAATGGAATTGTCTTCCATATTTAATTTTTTAACAGCATCGTAAACCATATCGCTTTCCAAATGGCAGCCTTTTCCTGTATTTATTTGAACCACGGGAACATCTAACGCCGCAATTCTGTTGGCATCATTTAAAGTTTGCTGGTCGCCTTCAATCACATAAAAATTAAGTTGGTCTTTCAAATCGGCCAAAGTGCGTTCCAGAAGCGTGGTTTTTCCAGAGCCTGGCGAACTTACCAAGTTGAGCGCAAATATGTTTTTTGCCTCAAAATAACCCCTGTTTCTGGCTGCCAAAAGCTGATTGTTTTGAAGAATGTCCTGTTCAATTTCCAAAACTTTGTGATGATGGTCGTGCTCGTGAGAATGAGAATGACCGTCGTGATGATGTTCATCGTGCGAATGAGAATGCTCGCCGTGATGATGATGATCCGCGTGAGCATGATGCTCTTCTCCCGGTATTGAAATAATAGGACCGTTATTTTCGGCGCCGCAGCCACAAGTTCCACACATAATTATCTAAGTTTTAAATGACTTCCAATGCTTTTACCCTCAATTCTTTTCCCTGCAAAATCCCTTTAAAATAGCTGTTGCAATTAGGGCAAGGATCAAATAAGTTCTCCATTTCAAATTCCGTATCGCAATCAACGCACTTTCCCTTTCCTTTAATAACCATAATTTCTTTTTCTGCAAACTCAAGCACGGTGTCTTTAATAGCCGATTCCCAAATAAAATTTAAAGAATCGATTTCAATACCTGTCAAAACACCTATTTCAAGTTCAATTTTTGTCACTTTTTTTGCCTTTGCTTTCGCAGTTTCATCTTCGGCAATTTTAACAATTCCCAATGCTATAGATAACTCATGCATAATTAAAGAGTGCGTTTATTTTCAAAAATACAAATAATATACATATAAACAGATTTGTATAAATGATGTTCTGTTATTTTTATTTGGTTTAAATAAGCATTATAGATTAATTTGTCTTATTTTAAAACATTCTAAATTAGGTAGTTACAGGCTATTTATTCAAAAAAATTTGTACATTAGTTTCGTGCTTTTTTTAAGCTGAAAGCACAAGAGCAAAAAGTGTATATTATTACTTAAAACTTTACTTATGCCTACCGAAAACGAACAACGAGACACCTATTATGAAAGTATCATAAAACAAGGTTATAGCCGTAGAGATTTTCTTAAATTTTCTACCTATATGGCTGCTTTTATGGGCTTGGAATCTTCTATGGTTGGACAAATAGCCGAATCTTTGGAAAAAACACCCAGAATACCAATTATTTGGGAACACTACCAAGAATGTACCTGCTGCAGCGAATCTTTTATCAGGTCGAACCACCCCATTGTGGCCGATATTATTTTAGACAAAATTTCCTTGGATTATACCTTAACCCTAATGGCGGCGTCCGGACATCAGGCAGAAGCGGCTAAAAAAGCAATCATGGATAAATATAAAGGAGAATACATTCTTTGTGTTGAAGGTTCCATTCCTTTAGGTGACGATGGAAATTATTGCTGTATCGCGGGAAAATCGGCAAAAGAAACATTTTTGGAAGCTGCGGAAGGCGCAAAAGCAATTATCGCTTGGGGAAGCTGCGCATCTAACGGATGCGTACAGGCCGCAAAACCAAATCCAACAGGCGCAACGCCTATTCATAAAATAGTAAAAAACAAACCTATCATAAAAGTTCCCGGCTGTCCGCCAATTGGTGAAGTAATGGCAGGGGTTATTGTTCATGTGGTTGCTTTTGGCAGATTGCCAAAATTAGACCGCTTGGGAAGACCAAAAGCATTTTATGGAAAACGAGTTCATGACACTTGTTACAGACGTCCTTATTATGACGCCGGATTGTTTGCCGAAACATTTGACGACCAAAATTCCAAAAATGGCTATTGCTTATATAAAGTTGGCTGCAAAGGACCAATGACTTACAACTCCTGCGGAAACATAAAATGGAACAATGGCGTAAGTTATCCAATTCAATCGGGCCATGGCTGTATAGGTTGCAGTGAAGAAAATTTCTGGGACAATGGACCGTTCTATGAAAGAACAACAAAACTTCCTGGATTTGCAGTTGAAAGCAATGCAGATACCGTAGGAAAAGTTGCTGCCGGCGTTCTTGTGGGAGGCGTTGCTTTGCACGCAATTGGCGCAAATATCTCTAAGCGAAAAGAACTCGCAGACAGAACCAAAAGAGGTAAAACCAATGAACAAAATATTGATTTCTAAAACGTAATACAATGGCAAATAGAATAGTAGTTGACCCAATCACCAGAATTGAAGGTCATTTAAGAATAGAAGCAGAAATAAAAGATGGCGTTATCGTTGATGCATTTAGTTCCAGCACTATGGTGAGGGGTATTGAAAGCATTGTTAAAGGACGCGATCCCAGAGATGTTTGGGCTTTTGTGCAACGTACTTGCGGTGTTTGCACCACCGTTCACGCCTTAACTTCAGTAAGGGCTGTTGAAGATGCATTGGGAATTGCGGTGCCGCCAAATGCCGAAATGGTTCGGAATATTATGGAAGGTGCTTTGTATATGCACGACCATACGGTTCACTTTTATCATTTACACGCCTTGGACTGGGTAGATATTGTAAACGCTTTAAAAGCTGACCCAAAGAAAACTTCTGAAATTGCGCAAAGCATTTCAAATTGGCCAAAAAGTTCATCAGGCTATTTTTCTGATGTGCAAAATAGAATTCAAAAATTTGTGGAAAGCGGTCAGTTAGGCATTTTCGCAAATGGCTATTGGGGACATTCACAAATGAAACTGCCAGCCGAAGTTAATTTATTGGCAGTTGCCCACTATTTGGAAGCGTTGGAATGGCAAAAAGAAATCGTAAAAGTGCACACCATTTTTGGCGGTAAAAATCCACACCCTAATTATTTGGTTGGCGGTATGGCCTGTGCCATAAATTCAGACGGCGCAGGAGGTTTGAACGCGGAAAGATTGGCCCATGTTGGAAAATTATTAAAAGAAGGAAAAGATTTTATAGACCAAGTTTATATTCCGGATTTATTGGCAATAGCTTCTTTCTATAAAGATTGGGGCGCTATCGGAAAAGGATTCGGAAATTACATGTCTTATGGCGATTTCCCGACAAATGGTTATGCCGATATGTCGGGCTTCAAATTCCCTTCAGGGATTATATTAAATGGAGATTTATCTAAAGTGCTTGATGTTGACCATAGAAATAGCGAGGAAATTGAAGAATTTGTAAACAATTCATGGTACGATGATTATGCGGAAGGAAAAGACAAAGGAAGACATCCTTGGGAAGGTGAAACAAATATCAAATATTCCGGACCAAAACCACCTTACGAATTTTTAAATGTGGAAGAAAAATACAGTTTCATTAAAACACCACGTTGGAAAGGTTTGCCTATGGAAGTTGGCCCACTTGCCCGTTTATTGGTAGGTTACGGAAGAGGAAATAAAGAAATTCAAGCCGCCGTAAATGCTGCGTTGGCACATTTAAATGTTCCTGTAGATGCTTTATTCTCCACTTTGGGAAGAACAGCAGCCCGCGGAATTGAAACGCAATTGGTTGCTAATTGGACTTTAGAATTCTTCGACACTTTAATGAACAACATTAAAAATGGCGATGAGCGCATGGCAAATATGGACAGTTGGGAACCTTCCAGCTGGCCAAACGAAGCCAAAGGTGTTGGTTTTATGGAGGCGCCAAGAGGTGCGTTGGCACATTGGATAACCATTAAAGACCAAAAAACCGAAAATTATCAAATGGTGGTTCCTTCAACTTGGAATGCTTCACCTCGCGATCCAAAAGGACAAAGATCGGCCTATGAAGCGGCTTTAATTGGTACGCCTGTGGCAGACCCTGAATTGCCTTTAGAAATTATACGCACCATTCATTCCTTCGACCCTTGTTTGGCTTGTGCAGTTCATTTATATGACGAACACGGAAATCACATTTCCCAAGTTCAAAATATTGCAAGTTGTGACAGTTAAACTATAAATTATGGAAACTAGAAACTTTAAACGCGTGTTGGTTTGGGAATTACCCGTTCGGATTTTTCATTGGTTAAATGTGCTCTCCGTTTTAACGCTAATCCTTTCGGGATTTTTAATTGCGAATCCGCCCGCACTGCTTTCAAATGCAGAGGCCACTAATTTACATTCATTTGGAATTGTTCGCTATATTCATTTTATCGCGGCATACATTTTCTTCTTTAATATGATTTTAAGAATTTATTGGTCTTTTGTGGGAAACCAATTTGCAAATTGGCGTGCCTTTTTGCCATTCACCAAAAAAAATTGGGATAATTTTAAACACGTATTAAAAATTGATATTTTTTTATTGAATGAAAAAAAACGTGAATTAAAATATATAAGTATTGGCCATAACAGTGTTGCTACACTGTCGTATATCATACTTTTTATTGTTGCTTTAATTTCTGTTTTTACAGGATTTGCATTGTATGCCGACACTTCAACTTGGTTTTTGCCTAAGTTATTTAGCTGGGTAACGCCACTATTTGGCGGCGACTTTATGGTTCGTGACATCCATCATATTGCCATGTGGATATTTATTTTCTTTATAATAGTCCACGTATATTTGGTTTTTTATCACGACTGGCTAGAAGGTCGCGGTGAAGTTTCCTCTATGTTTGGCGGCTATAAATTTGTAAATGAAGACCGATTAAAAAAAGTAATGGAAGAAGAAAAAAAAGATTAAATAAAATCAATGTTTTGTTGGGCGTTCCCGCTAAAAAGCGGTCGGGTTTTTCGCTGCAATCAGTCATTGCGAGCGCAGTGCGGCAATCTTTTGAACACATTGCTTCACAAACTCACAATGCCGGGATGAGTTTATCCTGAGCGGAGTCGAAGGGCTGCAACCCCTAACGCAAATTGAAGAATAATTAAATTTTTGCAAATAACCCTTAAATCAAACTTTGGAGTAAGTTCATTCGGCTTTTGCAATTTCAAGCCGAATGAATTTACTTTTTTTAAACAGTTAATATGAGCATCATAGAAAGAACTCCCGTAGCCATCAGCAGCGATTCCTATTTTTTTGAAAAGGACAAATCGAACAGTATTTTAGTTCTCGGCGTTGGCAATTATTTAATGGGCGACGAAGGTATTGGCGTTCACGTAATGCAACAAATGGCGAAAATTAAGTTGCCGGAGTATGTCGATATTTTAGACGGCGGAACGGGCGGATTTCTTTTGCTGAATTGTTTTGAAGCCTACCAAACCATAATTTTTGTGGATGCCACTATGGACGGAAAACCTGCCGGAACCATTTCGCTGATTCGGCCAAAATTTGCTTCCGATTTCCCTTCAGCATTAAGCGTGCACGATGTTGGCCTGAAAGATATGATTGAAGCCGTTTATTTAATGGAAGAAAAACCCGATTTGCATTTATTCACCGTTTCCATTGAAGAATTGGTGCCTATGACCATTGAATTGAATCCAAATGTTGAAAATGCAATTCCACAAATTATTGAACAAATATTGGCGCACGCAGAAGTTCTTCACTTGAAATCTTAGTTATTTATTTCAAGTTTCAGGTTTTTTGTTTAGATAATTATCCATTAATTGCTTAATTTTAAGGTCATTTTTAACATTTAACATTTAACATTTTTAAATGCCGACCTACAAAATCACCATTTCCGGACAAGTGCAAGGTGTGGGTTTTCGTCCATTTGTTTATGGTTTGGCAAAATCCTTTTCTTTAACGGGAACTGTTTCCAACAACGAGGAAGGCGTAATTATCTTAGTTTCAGGAATTAAAGATGACATCAAACATTTTTACAATAAATTATTGCAAAATCCGCCGCCGGTTTCCAAAATAAAAAACAGTAAAATTATTGAAGTGGAAAAAATAAATTTTACCGATTTTAACATTGTTCCATCAACAAAAAGCAGCCGATTAAATTTACCCCTAACGCCCGATTTTGCCATTTGCGACGACTGTAAAAACGATATTCAGAATCCGGAAAACCGCCGCTATAATTATCCGTTTACCACCTGCGTAAATTGCGGTCCGCGCTGGGCAATTACCAAAACGTTTCCTTTTGAAAGAAATCACACCACCATCAATGATTTTCAAATGTGCGATGCCTGCGAAATGGAATATTCAAATCCGGCCGACAGACGTTTTCATTCGCAGACCAACACTTGCAAAACCTGCGGAATTTCCCTTGTTTTATTAGACAATCTTGGAAATATCATTGCTTCAACTGCTGAAAATATTTTTAAAAAAATAGCCAAACTGCTTTCGGAAGATTATATTGTTGCCATCAAAAATACCGGTGGCTATTTGTTGTGCTGCAATGCTGAAAATTCAGCAGTCATTAAAAAATTACGCATCAAAAAAAACAGGCCCAACAAGCCTTTTGCGATTTTATTTCCTTCGATGGAATTTTTGCAAAATGACTTGAAAATAAATGAGCATCAACTTAAATCGCTCTCTTCCGCAGAAAGGCCCATTAACATCATTCCTTTGGAAAATTATAAAGGAAAAATTGCCTTGAATGAAGTTGCGCCTAGCCTCAATCAGCTCGGCGTGATGTTGCCCTACTCCGGAATTTTGCAGTTGTTGGCAAATGAATTGGCTTTTCCCATCATTGCCACCAGCGGAAATATTCACGGCTCGCCAATTTTAAGCGACAATGCAGAAGCACTTGAAAAACTTAAAAATGTTACCGATTATTTTGTGCAGCACAATTTGGAAATTACGCATCCGCAGGACGATTCCGTCCTGAAATTCAGCGCCAAATTTAATCAGCAAGTTTTATTCAGAAGATCGCGTGGTTTTGCACCAAATTATTTTGAGTCCCAAATAAATTCCGAAGAAAAAATACTGGCAATGGGCGCCGATTTAAAAAGCAGCGTCGCTTTTTTTCCGAACCAATATTTATATCTAAGTCAATTTCTTGGAAATCTTCAAAATTTTGATGTTTACAATCGGTTTGCTTCCACCGTAAATTCCTTTATCCACATTTTTGAACAACAGCCAGAAGTAGTTTTGGCCGACAAACATCCCGGTTATCAAAGTACGCAATTCGGGAAGGAAATGGCAAAAAAAAATAACTCAAAGTTGGTTGAAATTCAGCATCATAAAGCCCATTTTTCGGCTATTATGGGCGAACATCAATTGTTTTCAGAAAAAGTGTTGGGGGTTATTTTCGACGGAACCGGTTTTGGAGATGACGGCAATATATGGGGCGGCGAGTTTTTTGATTATGAAAATAATGAAATAAAAAGAATCAGCAATATCGATTATTTCGACTGGATGTTGGGCGATAAAATGGCCAAAGAACCGCGATTGTCTTTGCTTTCTTTAGCTTCTGATGAAATGATTGGCGTTTTATCAGAAAAATTCACCATAAGTGAACTAAAAACCTATCAATCTTTAAAGAAAATAAATCAATTAAAAACTTCTTCCGCAGGAAGATTGTTTGATGCTGTTGCTTCCCTTTTAAATATCGCCGATTACAACACTTATGAAGGCGAAGCTGCCATTTTGTTGGAAAACAGCATTAGCGACTATAACATAAAATCGTGCAAAACCTATTTATCCAACCCCGAAAATGGCATTTCAGCAACAGAAATCATTAAAAATATTTATGCGGAACTTCAAAACGGAAAACCAACGGAACAAATTATTTTAAACTTTTTATATACGTTGGCTTTTTCAATAATTGAACTGGCGAAAATCAATAATTATAAGCATCTTGCTTTTAGCGGCGGTGTTTTTCAAAATACAACTTTGGTAGATTTAGTAATTGCATTAGCGCCAATAGAAATAAAATTGTATTTTCATAAAAATTTATCGCCCAACGACGAAAACATCTCTTTCGGGCAAATGATGCATTATTTAAATAGTAAAAAATGAAATATCTAAGCGAATACCGAAATTTTGAATCCACCAAGAAAATTTTGGATGAAATTCATAAAATCACCACGCAAGAATGGAATATTATGGAAATTTGTGGCGGACAAACACACAGTTTGGTAAAAAACGGCATTTTGGAATTATTGCCAGAAAAGGTAAGAATGATCCACGGTCCTGGTTGTCCGGTTTGCGTTACGCCACTCAATTTGATCGACAAAGCCATTGAATTGTTGGAAAAAGGCGTAATCGTTTGTTCATTTGGCGATATGATTCGCGTTCCCGGAAGCAAAAAAAGTTTGTTGGAAGCAAAAGCGGTTGGTGGCGATTTGCGCATTTTATATTCGCCTTTGGAAGCCGTTTCCATAGCGAAAGAAAATCCGGATAAAGAAGTCGTTTTTTTTGCTGTTGGTTTTGAAACCACCGCTCCGGCAAATGCCTTATCGGTGTTGCACGCGGAAAAAGAAGGACTGGACAATTACACTATTTTGGCTTCACACGTGCTGGTTCCACCGGCGATGGAAGCTATTTTAGATGATAAATTATGCACTATTGATGCATTTTTAGGGGCAGGACACGTTTGTGCCATTATGGGAATGCAAGAATATTATCCACTCGTCGAAAAATATAAAATCCCCATTGTCATTACGGGTTTTGAGCCGTTGGATTTGGTTCAGGGAATTTATATGGCGGTAAAACAATTGGAAAAAGGCATTTATAAATTGGAAAATCAGTATGCCAGAGTGGTAAAAGAACACGGAAACCAGGCTGCAATTGCCGTAATCCAAAAAGTTTTTGAAGTTGGCGCCCGGGAATGGCGCGGCATCGGCGAAATTCCCAACAGCGGCTATGTGATTAAAGAAGCTTACAGAAAATACGATGCGGAAGCAAAATTTAACATCAGCCATATAAAAGTGCCCGAAAATCCCGATTGCATTGCCGGCGAAATATTGCGGGGCATCAAAAAACCAAATCAGTGCGACCAGTTTGGCAAAGCCTGCAAACCCGCCAATCCGTTAGGTGCGCCAATGGTTTCTTCGGAAGGTGCTTGTGCCGCCTATTATCATTTTTCAACTCATTTAACAGACTAAAACGAATATGGAACCCACAGGATTTGAAACCATTAATTTAGGTCACGGCAGCGGTGGCGAACTGACAAGAAATTTGCTGGACAAGGTTATTTTCAACACTTTCAGCAACCCGTTTTTAGACCAAAAACACGATGGTGCCATAGTGGAAATAAATTCTAAAATTGCCATTTCAACCGACAGTTTTGTAATTACGCCCATCTTTTTTAAAGGTGGAAACATTGGCGAATTGGCCGTGAACGGAACCGTAAACGACGTTGCTATGTGCGGCGCCATCCCAAAATATTTGTCCCTGGCTTTTATTATTGAAGAAGGCTTAAAAATGGAAGAATTTGAGCGAATTGTCGCTTCCGTAAAAAAAGCGGCCGATGAAAGCGGCGTGCTTATTATTACCGGCGACACCAAAGTGGTGGAGCGTGGAAAAGGCGATAAAATTTTCATCAACACCACGGGTTTTGGCCAGGTGCATCCAAAAGCAAATATTTCTGTCCATAACATAAAAACAGGCGATAAAATTTTGGTGAACGGCTTCATCGCGCAACACGGAATGGCCATTATGAGCGAACGCGAAGGTCTGGAATTTGAAAGTGATTTGGTAAGCGATACCACCAATTTAAACTTTTTGGTGAAGGATTTATTGGATGCATTCGGCGAAAAAATAAAACTGTTCAGAGATCCAACCCGTGGCGGATTGGGAACGGTGTTACACGAAATTGCCAACGACATTTCAAAAGGCGTTTTTGTGAAAGAAAGTGCCATTCCTTTAGAAAAACAAGTAGCGGCAGCCTGTGAAATGTTGGGTTTGGACCCAATGTATGTTGCCAATGAAGGCGTGTTTTTGGTGGTTGTGGACCCGAGCGTTGAAACTGAAGTTTTGGCTTTGATGCGAAACCACAAAAGAGGAACAAACGCCGCGCTTATTGGTGAATTTACCAATGAACATCCAAATAAAGTGGTGATGGAAAGTTTGATTGGCGGGAAGCGGATTGTGAGTCCGCTCGTGGGTGAACAATTGCCGAGAATATGCTAGGATTTTGATGTAATAATTACGATTTTTCACTTCGGCTTCGCTCAGTGACCTTTTTAAACCTTAGTGGTTTTTTGCATTTTATTAATGTTGCTTTGTGTTACAGCTATTTCACAGAGATTCACAGAGAAACACTAAGTTTCACAAAGAAATTCTAATTCCTTAGCGAACTTTGCGGAAATCTTTGCGTCTTTGCGGTTAAACTTTTTAATTTACAATTTTGGATTTACGATGTACGAATTTTAATTCGCCACAATCCAATAAATTCCTATAAAAAAAGCAAACAGTCCGCCGGCCAATCTTATACCTTTGAAAAAAGCGGCATTGTGATTTTGTTTTGAAAATGACGCAAAACTTCCAATCACAAAAGCAAAAGTAATCATCGCCGCCAAAGTTCCTATTCCAAAACCCACGATGTATTTGGCCGAATCCAATTTTGAGGCAAATCCGATGACGGGAAGAAACAACAAAAAGTGGGCAACGCCAGCCAAACCGTGCACAAAACCAACCGATAAAGAAGCGATAATTCCTTGTTTTAATGTTGCGTTGGGGTGCGAATGTGATTTTTCAGTTTGGTGAATGTGAGGATGTTTCCTGATTACTTCACTTACCTCGTAGCGAAGGCTCGGTTGTTTCTTAATTATTGGGACAAAATCATCGTGATTGTGTGGATGTTCGTGGATAAATGGAAATCCTTCAACGTGAACGTGCGTATGTGTGTGTTGTTTTTCATCTTTAAAAATTTTAAAGAAAATCCACAAGGCCAAACCAATTAAAATAAAGCCCACCATTTTTTCGCTGTGCATGGAGATTTTTTCAATGGGAATCAGTTCCCTAAACATCAAAAACAAAACGCCAATGGAAAGCATTCCCAACAAATGTCCAATGCCCCAAAAAAGACCCACTTTCCAAGCTTTCTTTTTGCTTTCAATGGCAAATGGCGTTACGGCCGCCAAATGATCGGGGCCAGAGATTACGTGCAATATCGCGGCAATAATGCCGGCGATTAAAGGAAAAGTTAACGCCATTGGTTAAAAAATTGAATACGACTAAAATTACAAAATTATGGCATACGACAAACATTATATTTCGTGTGATTTGGCGGGTGTTTAATTTTGGGGGAGACGTAAATTTTGTAAATTTTAAAGTTTGTTTTAATGGGACTTTTAACATAAAGTGCAACCCCTTGTCTCGGATTTAAATTGATATGGTTTGAGTACACGAGCATGACGCTTGCGCTAACGGGTTATATTTTTAATGTATCCTCCAACGTTCTCTTAAAGTCGATTTCGTTTGCGTTGTTGTAGAACGGAACACCAGTAATTACATAATAATTGTCTGTGTGTTTAATCCAATAGATTTTTGTTCAGAATAAGTTCAATTTATATTTCTAAATCCTGTGTTTACTAATTTTCATTTTTCTTATTTAAAAGAAGTTTGCGGTACTAATATGGTACTCAAAAATAGTTAAAGTGCTGATAAATAGTTTTATAGGCGTATTAAAAAGTACCCGCTCGAGGCACAAAACCCCTGTAAATCATTTGATTTACAGGGGTTTGTTTTTATTAATCTATTCTAATTGATTTTGTTCCTCATAATCACCTAACAAGGGCCTTTACCGATTGAATAGCATTACGGGCAATTCCTTTCACAATTCCAACTCCTTGATTTCTATACTTACCAGCTTTTTCAATGAGATTGCTCATTAAAGTTTGATGAGCTTTTAAAAATGATTTCTCGTTATATGGACTAAGTAATGGTTAAAATTTAATGTCGTATTTAATGCCAAAATTATTCAGCACTAAATTTAATTGTTCTTTGATGTTTTTAAAGCATTTATAAGCATCGAAATCTAGCCATTGATATTTTATTCTTCGCCACAGTATTTCTATTAAGGTAACCTCTAAAAACTAATTATTTTAAAATAGTTACCCAAATATTTGTTTAAATGATTAAAAATCAGTAAGTTGTACTCATTATGAAAGCATTTAAAAGATATAGAGATTATGGTTTTTTTGACCAAGATATTCGACTTACAAAATTGAGTAAACTTGGCGATCCATTGGAGAAATTAAATCAAGGTATTGATTTTGAGTTATTTAGAAACATTCTAGAATCAGGATTTGAAAAAGTTACCAAAGGCAAAGGTGGCCGTCGCCCTTTTGATTACGTGATGATGTTCAAAATATTGATACTTCAACGCTATTATAACTTGTCAGATGACCAAATAGAGTACCAAATAAACGACAGAATGAGTTTTATGCGGTTTCTGAACTTAACTATTGCCGATGATATTCCAGATAGTAAAACGGTTTGGAATTTTAGAGAACAAATGGTTAATTTAGAGCTAATTGATGTAGTTTTTAATTTATTTTTAAAAGAATTAGAGCAGCTAGGATTGGTTGTAAATGAAGGCAAAATTATTGATGCCAGTTTTATAGAAGTTCCGAAACAGCGCAATTCTAGAGAAGAGAACAATCAGATAAAAAATGGTGAGACTCCAAAATCATTTGATGAGAACCTCAATAAAAAAGAGCAAAAAGATTTAGATGCAAGATGGACTAAAAAGAACAATGTAAGCTATTATGGCTATAAAAATCACGTAAAAGTAGATGCAAAAAGCAAATTAATTGTAAAACATGAAGTAACAGATGCATCCGTACACGATTCGCAAATACTTGAAAATCTGTTAGATGAAAAAGATTCAGATGAAGATTTTTATGGAGACTCTGCTTATAGAGGTCAAAAGCAACAAGCCATTATATCTAAAAAAGAGATGATTGGATATTCCGGAGTAAGCTGCCCCCCTTGGGAACACTAAAAATTCAGGTGTTTTCATAAGCATTTTTAACTGCCATTCCGGCGGATGCTGACCCCCCTAAAATATAAAAGAGCGTTAAAGGTAAGTTTGCCTATTGTAATCTGTTTTGATTATTCCGGAGCATGCTGACCCCCTTTTAATCTCTTTAATGTATGATTTTGGTTTTATTTGGTGTATACATCAAACAGAAAAGATATGGCAGGAAAACCAAAACGTATGAGTCAAATAAAACAACTACTCAGAATGCATTTACAGGGCAAGAGCATAAAGCATATTGCAAGAACCTTATCCATAAGCAAAAACACCGTTAAAGGGTATCTTTTAAAAGTCTCCCAAAATCCTATTGCGATTAAGGTTCTTTTAGACCTTGAGGACACCGAGCTGGAAGCAAAACTGCTGCCGGGAAACCCAGCGTATAAAGACCTTCGTTATGAAACGCTCAAGAACAAGCTGGAATATTACAGCAAAGAGTTAAAACGAGTGGGTGTAACCCAAACGGTTTTTATGTTGCCTTTCTGTTTCATTTTGTCTATTTGTATTTTTGTAAGACTGTGCGGTTTTTATTTTATTTTTTTTTGATGCCATTTGAGGTGAATTTGACATCGTTTTATGT
Organism: Bacteroidetes bacterium HGW-Bacteroidetes-3; assembly: GCA_002842505.1. GTDB lineage: Bacteria > Bacteroidota > Bacteroidia > Flavobacteriales > Flavobacteriaceae > Lutibacter. The sequence continues at coordinate 19,496 of PHDE01000051.1, forward strand.
GATTATTTATTTTACAAATTTTATCTAATAATAATCAACTTTTTTTGACATGATTCAATAAAAAATATTTTTTTATGAATATTTCGCAGTATTTATTTCCATTTTGATTTTCAAAAATGAATTCTTCTACACATCGAATTGACAAAAAACATTGCATTTTTTATCAAATATTGTTCTTTTTTTCTGCTGAAACACTACG
>PHDE01000052.1 GCA_002842505.1 Bacteroidetes bacterium HGW-Bacteroidetes-3
CCCTTTAGGGACTTTATATCGGTAGCAAATTATTATTGCATTGGTTTTCTGTGCCGTTAGGTACAGTATATATTTCGTACCTAAAGGCACGCTGTTTGACTTTTCTGTTTTTTGCTACCCATATATTGTCCCTAACGGGACAGTTCACAATTTCTCCAATAACGTATTTAACGTAATTGGCGGTTTTACCTTCTTTGAGAAGTTTTTTGCGGATATTTCTAAAGAGTTTAATCATAATCATTCAATTTTACCTTGTCCCGTTAGGGACTTTACATGGGTAGCAAATTATTATTGCATTGGCTTTCTGTGCCGTTAGGTACAGTATATATTAAAGCACCGATTTGAGAATATATCGTTCATCAAATTCAATAGCATCCATCATGTTTTTATTGTTTCACGAAAAAATCATCTGATTGCGGTACTGGTTTTAGAGATTTGAATAAATGAAACGAGCATAACAAATTTTGATACACACAGAAATGATTAATAGCGAACAGTCCCGAATTTTCGGGATTACCGCTAAAAAATAAAATTTAAACAGTTGAAAAATATTAAAATAGCATTAAAACTGAATAATATACAATGATAAACAACAGCACCAAAATGCTCCAAGCCAAAAATCGGAGTGCTTTGTTTACGTTTTTAAACTTCAAGGCGGTGATTTTAGAGATGATAAAGATTTGTTGTCCCATCTGGTCAAACAGTTGATTTTCATCCATGCTTATTTTGTAAAAAGTTTTGGAAAATTCCTTTATTCCCCCATATTTGGTAATGACATCGCCAAAGAAAAAAATGTTTTTGTCATATTTGGCTTCAATTCTCGGTATAAAACAGCGGATACAGAAATAAATGGAAACTACAGTGCATGCAAACCAAAGTCCTAAAAGGATATATAAAGGAATGTTATTGGGAAAAGTTGCGAATATTTCCTCCATTTTTTGGTACATAAAATTTAATAAAATCCCATAAAAAGAAAGTAACAGTCCTGCCTTAATTTCAGAAGCTTGAATAAGTCCGAAAATATAATTAATCGTGCCCCAATAATGGTCAACCATATCTTCCGCATGGGCGTTGTGCACAATTTTTCCCTCTAAGTCATGGCACGATTTTGAATCGTCGGTTTTTGGCTCTTCTTCGGATGGTCTCATAGAATAAATTTAAAAAAATAAACGGTTGGTTTTTAATTGCGTTGCATTTTATTCCAAAACCTCATAAACCACAAGGGGTTGAGCCTTGTTTTTCATAGAGATGCTTTCTAGCTTTTTGCATTGAAATGAATCTTTTACAAGTTGGTAGCAGGTTTCTGAAATAAGGATTTGGTTTGCTTGAGCTGCATCCTGAATACGAGCGGCTGTGTTTACGGTGTCGCCAATCACCGTATAATCCAATCGCTTTAAACTTGCCGAGCCAATATTCCCGGAGATCATTTCGCCACTTTTTATGCCGATGGATACTTTGGGTCTAAACGAGACATCTCCTTCGGCAAAAGGCAAACTGTTAATAGCCCTGCGTACTGCCAATGCCGCATCCAACGCCCTGTCCAAATGATATTCCCCCCGAAAAACAGCCATAACGGCATCACCAATAAATTTGTCTATAAACCCTTCTTGCACCATGATTTCTTTTACCATACTATCAAAATAAGTATTTATTAATTTTACCACTTCATTGGCGGGAGCACTTTCACTTATTTTGGTAAATCCGCATACATCTATAAACATGACGGTGCCCTCTATGGTTTCATTAAGCATCAGGCTGCTTTCATATTCACGGCTGCCCATAAAATTAAGCACAGTTTCATCCACATACATGCGCAGAATGTTGTTTTCTTTCACGGCTTGTAATGTTTTTTTAAGGATGGTCACATGGGCAATGGTTTTTTCAATGGTTACTTCCAAATCTATGAAGTCGATGGGTTTGGTAATAAAATCGAAAGCCCCGCGGTTCATGGCGGTGCGGATGTTTTCCATATCGCCATAAGCAGATACAATGACCGATTTTAGCATAAGATTCTGTTCACTTAAACGGCTCAATAAGGTAAGGCCATCCATTTCGGGCATATTGATGTCGCTTAAAACCAAATCAACATCCGTGTGCTCCAAAAGTTGCTCCAAGGCATGCCTCCCGTTTTCAGCGAAGATGAACTCATATTCGTTTTGGCGTATCTTTTGTCGAAATCGCTGTTTTATTAAGACTTTTAAATCATCTTCATCATCCACTACAAGAATTTTTGTTGTCATGGTTTGTGTTTTATACTAGTTTAATAAGTCATTTATTTCACTTTTAAGCGAATCAAAATCGATGGGTTTTGTAAAAAATTCCTTGGCACCTGAATCTATGGCTTTGTTGTAATTTTCGCTGTCGCCATAAGCTGAAATCATACTGATTTTAATTTGCGGAAATCGCTTTTTTACGATGTCCAGCAATTCTAAGCCCGTCATTCCGGGCATATTAATATCCGAAAATATATACATTACATCAGGTGGTGTATTTTTTTCGAGGAGTTCTAGTGCTTCCTGTCCCGAAAAAGCAAAGAGCAGCTCCAGATCTTTGGTTTTAACTTCTTTTCTAAATTTTTGGCGAAAAAGCATTTCTACATCTTTTTCATCATCGACAACTAATATTCTCATCATTTAATTTTTTTAGTGGTTATGGGTAATTGTATTTCAAAACGGGTAAAGGTGTTTTCGGTGGATGCAATGGTAATGGTACCATTATGTTTTATAATGATGTCATGGGTAATGCTTAATCCCAATCCGGTACCTTCTGTGCCTTTTTTGGTGGTAAAAAAAGGTTGGAACAGTTTGTCTTTTATGGCATCTGGAACCCCTGGGCCATTATCTTCAATATTAATAGCCGCAAAACCATCGCCCAGATTTTTGGTACTGACTTTTAACACTGGCTTATAATCCTGATTTTCTGGTTGCAGTCCTTTGGTGCGCATGGCATCAAAAGCATTTTTGCAGAGATTTAGAATAACCCTACTAAAGTCTTCAGCATTCAGTTCAACCAAAGGCAAGGACTCCTCCAAATCGAGTTCTATTTTTACATTGATGGCTGTTTTTCCGGCACGCATTCCGTGAAAAGCCAGATTGACGTATTCTTTAATAAGCTCGTTCAAATTCGTGGGCTCCATAATACCGCTGCCGCCACGGGAATGCAAAAGCATAGACTTGACGATATTATCGGCCCTTGTGCCGTGGTGGTGTACTTTTTTGAGATTTTCTGCTACATCATCAAGCAACGAGGCAATTTCTTCTGTGGTTTCGTTTGTATCTAACTTAACCAATTCTTGCCGTATCTCCTCTACATATTCCAAACTGAGTTCCGAAAAATTATTGATAAAATTCATCGGGTTTTTAATCTCATGGGCTATGCCGGCCGCCAACTGTCCCAAAGAAGCCAGTTTTTCCGATTGAATTAACTGTGATTGGGTAGCTTTTATTTCTAATAACGATTGTTCTAGTTCTGCTGTCCGTTTTTTTACAAGTGCTTCCAGTTCGACATTCTTCTGCCTCCAACCTTCAATACCAAAAGTATCCTTTTCACTATCTACATTTTCTGGTTTGGATCCGTGAAAGTGAACAACCAGCCATTTTTCATTTTTATATATTAGTACAATTGTAAAGCGTAAATACATTTCATTCTTTTCACTAACAGAGGCTATTGTTAGGTATATATCATCTGCAAAAACGGCAGTGTTTTCATCAGGAGAGATGTACCGCATAACCTCATTTAAGTTCCAAGACAAACTCAAATATTTTGATTGTTCTTTTTGCCTTCGTAATAATTCCTGAAAAGCATCTAATGAAAATATTTTTTCATCAACGGTGGAACCAAATCCCATGAAGGCCTTGTCAGTAATTTCCTCCAGACAAATGGAGTCAATTTGTCCCAAGCCTTTATCCATAAATAGCTTGTAGGTATTGTTTAATAAAATTTCCTTTTCTGCATTCATTGCTTTGCTATTAAATAGGTAATAAAAAATAAATATAATACTTTCTCCTTAAATTGTTGCAACTTTCATCCCGATAGATCAGAACATTAAGGATAATCCTAAACCAGTTCCTTGTCCTGTTGATTTGGTTGTAAAAAAATGATGGAATATCTTATTTGCTAACATGCTTAATTTATTTTTTAGATCAAACTCTTAAAAAGGTACTGATGGTCATATTCCACTTTAAATTCTTTTAACAGATTCAGGTATTCTTCACTAAATGTCTGTATTTTATGATGTTCTTCCTGGTTCTGTACATACTTAAAAACCGTGTTAACCATGGACTGATGATAGGAGAATACGCCATAGCCTTCTTGCCATTCAAACCTTTCCTGGGTTAATTTATGGTCGTTAATGTATTTGGATGATTTGGCTTTTACTGTCTTCATCAATTCGGAGACCGATACAACGGGTTTTAAACCTACAAAACAATGCACATGGTCTTCCACGCCGTTTACGATGAGCGTTTTGCAGTTTGCTTCATTGATTAAGTTGCCAATGACTCCGAAAAGCTGGCTGCTCCATTTTTTATCAATTACCGCATTGCGGTATTTTACTGCGAACACCATTTGAAGATAGAAGATAGATTTGATGATATGTATTTGCCATAACTTTTTATTTTTCGTATTTATATGGGTCGAGCCTACGGCTCTTTATTATTTCTTGTCGTTTTATTTCAACGGATTGAAATCCGTTGCTACAATATCCAATCGAGGCTACGCCTCTGGACGGCTTTTCTATTTTCATTTCAACGGATTGAAATCCGTTGCCACAATATGTATTCGAACCTACGCCTCTTAACTGCTTCATTATTTTTTTATTTCAACGGATTGAAATCCGTTGCTATTTTTATTCTTCTAACAAATCAAAGAGCCGTTGGCTCGGCATATCTTGTAACCACGGATTTCAATCCGTGGCATATAACCCAAAACGCGCCCTGAGTGCCGTAGGCACGGTACATCTTTTACACGGGCAATAAGATTATAAACTTACTGCCTTCACCTTCTTTGGTTTCTACTTTTAACTCCCCGCCGTGTGCTTTCACAATATCGTGGGTAATGCTTAGCCCCAAACCAGTGCCTTCCGTTCCTTTTTTGGTGGTAAAAAAGGGTTGCAGGATTTTGTCTTTAATCGCTTCCGGAATGCCGGGACCATTATCCGCTACCATCATAATGATTTTATTATTTTCAATTTTGGTGCGTACCAACAGTTTTGGGCTGTAAGACACGCCAAGTATCGAGCGCTCAACGCTAAACGTACGCATGGCATCAAAAGCATTGTTGCACAAATTGAGTACAACTCTACTGAAGTCCTCACCAATGAGCGGCACTTTGGTGATGTTGGCATCCAACTGCAAATCAATGGTTACATTAATTGGGTTTTTGCCTGCGCGCATGCCGTGAAAAGCCAGGTTAACGTATTCTTTTACCAAAGCATTCAAATCTGTGGGTTCCATTTTGCCACTACCGCCACGGCTGTGCTGCAACATGGATTTTACGATACCATCGGCGCGCGTACCGTGGGTGTGGATTTTCTCCAGATTCGATTTTACCACGGTGAGCAATTCCCTAATTTCTTCGGCACTTTCCGGATTGTCTGTATTGTCGAGTTCTGCAAAAACCTCATCGATGAGCTCCATGCTCAGGTCGGAGAAATTATTGACAAAATTCAGTGGATTCTTTATTTCATGGGCAATACCTGCCGTGAGCTGGCCAAGTGACGCCAATTTTTCTTGTTGAATGAGTTGTTTTTGAGCAGCTTGCAAATGGGTAAGCGCATTTTCGGCTCGTTGTTTTGCTGTTTGCAATTTTACCAAATCTTCTGCAGCCTGTATGGCATGCGCTTCTGCAACTTTTAAATCATTGAAACGAGTATAGGTAAGATTGAACACTGCCGCAAACCGTTCCAATAAATGTGTTGTTTCGTTGGGTTGTTTATCAGGGGAAGCAATACCTATAAACCCTTTTCCGAAGATGGCGATATTTTGTATCCTTCTTTTTTGTGAAAGGCCTTTTGTAAATGGCACTTTTAATTCACTTGCCAGATATTGAAAATAATCGCTTAACTCTTTTCCCTTCATATCAATAGTCAACGATTTTTTTTCAGCTTTCCAGGCATCATACATTTTTTTCATGCTGACATTGCGGTTGGCTTCGCCAATAAACTGGGTGCTCACTTTACTGCCCTCTTCATCCGTTGCCCAAAATTCGATTTGCCCATTATCATCTTTAATAATGCCGATGTACAAGCGGTTGGGTTCAATACCAAGAATTATTAGTTGGTTAAAAAGAACGGCTGCAGTTTCTGCCAATTCATCCGATTTTTGCATTGATAATGTGCGGCTTCTCACTCTTTCAAGAGAAGCTTCAATTTGTGCTTCCCGTGCCTGTGCTTCAGCTTTTTGCAGATCGAGATAACGCCTGTAGGTTTGCCCAAAAACGCCTGCAAATCTTTTAAAGATATTTGCCATTTCATCTGAAATAGGTTTTTGCGTAAATACAAAAAGGGCACCATCTGAAAAAGTAAAAGCATTATGAAATATTTTTTTCGGAAGAGATTTTAAATCAATTTTAGCGTTGTAATCAGGGGCATTGTTTATGATTGTAAAGTAATTTAGCATATCTTCTCCCACTAAATCATAAGTGTGTCTCGGTTCATTATTTTTCCAGGTATTTTTAACACCCATCAGCAATGGATGCAGTCTCATATCCAGTTTACCTATTTGTAAACTAGCCTTGCCTTCCGGATCGAAAGAAGCTGTCCATAATTCCATGATGTTCGAGTCATTTAAAATCCCGATACCGCTGCGGGTCTTTTTATCCACACCAATGTTAACCAGTTCATCAAACATAGAAAGGACAGTGGCACCTACGTCCTCACTGTTGTGCATGGCCATTGTTTTGCTTCTCACTCTTTCTAATGCCGCTTCAATCTGCGCTTCTCTGGTTTGTGCTTCGGCTTTTTGCAGATCAAGGAAACGGGTATAGGTTTGTTCGAATACTTTGGCAAAACGGATGAAAATATCATGCAATTGAGGACAAGGCTCATAGGTAATGAACATGAGGTTGCCATGTGAAAAATTGGCAAGATGGTTTATCTGAAATGTTGGGAGTGGGAAACCGTCCTGGGCTGCTTTTTCGAAAATTTCCTTAATACCGGGAAGCGACATGAAATACCGGTAGTGTGTTTCCAACCTTTCTCCTTCTAAAACATCAATAAAAAGCTTGTCTCCCCTATCTCTCGATTCCTTAAAGTGGATGAACGTGGCTTCTTCCGTGAGAGGAATTTTGTATCCTTCCATAATTAAACTTTCTGAACCATTGCCCATGTATGAAGTACAAACAGAATCGCGCTGCTCCCAAATATTAAACCCGCAACTCCAGGGCGGTGCGTCTAACAATTGTATCTGCTGAAATAATAAAGAAGCCGTACTAGTCAATTCATTACTATGCTGCATGCCCATGGTTCTGCTTCTCACTCTTTCAAGTGCCGCTTCAATTTGCGCTTCCCTTGCCTGCGCTTCCGCTTTTTTAAGATCGAGAAAACGGGTGTAGGTTTGTTCGAAAACATTGGCAAAACGTTTAAAAATTTCATAGAAATCAGGTACCGCTTCATAGGAAATGAACATTAAATAGCCTTGCTTAAAGAAAGCACAATGAATAATTTGAAATGTTGGAACGGAAATCCCAAGCTTCAACATATTTGGCAGAATAATGTCCCGAAAAGTAGGGATGGAAGCTAGGTACTTATAGTGGATTTCCAATACCTTCCCGCTCTGCTCTTTCACAAATAAGGATTCGCCTCTTTGGGCTGCTTCATAAATTGGAAGATATACATCCTTTGAACTGTCGGTCTTGAAAGGTGGCTGAAGACCCACGCCCGAACCCATCCAAGCAGTAGCGGCTTTTCGGTCTTCCTCCCAGATATTAAAGCCACAGGCAAACGGTGGTAAGCCCAAACCCTGGATTTGCTGAAACAACAACAGTGCTGCATCCTGCAATTCATCGCTTCGTTGCATTCCGATTGTTCTGCTTCTCACTCTTTCCAGTGCCGCTTCAATCTGTGCTTCCCTTAACTGTGCTTCTGCTTTTTGGAGATCGAGGAAACGTGTGTAAGTTTGTTCGAATACTTTGGCAAAACGTTTGAAAATATCATGTGCCTCAGGTACGGGTTCATAAGTGATAAATAGAAGGTGGCCTTGTTCAAAAAAAGCGACATGGTCTAACTGCGATTTAGGTAAAGGAACCCCGGAATCAAAAGCTTTTTTTAAGACATCCCCAAGCACCGGCAGCGACTTCAGGTATTCATAATGTGCTTCAATTTTATCTTGTCCTATTTCCTCAATATGGAGTACTTCTCCTTCTTTCCCTTTTTCATAATATTCTTTGAAAATATTTTCTCTTGGAGTCTTATAAGGAGCTAGTATTCCCTGTTCAGAACTAAACCATTCCATATCCCATACAGGCGATTCTGATAGGTTTTCGTTATAAATATGAAATGAACAACCCCAAGTTTCAATTCCTAAAGAACGTACCTGTTGGTCCAAAAGCTGAGAAGCTTCTCCCAACTCATCACTGTGTTGCATCGCAAGGGTTCTTGCCCGCACTCTTTCCAATGCCAATTGAATTTGAGATTCCCTTACCTGCGCTTCCGCTTTTTGAAGATCGAGAAAACGCGTGTAGATCTGTTCAAAAACTTTTGTAAAGCGTTTAAGAATGTCATTTTCAGCCTTTGAGAACTTTTTACCAAAATGGTTGATGATAAAAATACTGGTATTTTCCAACACACAACAAGACCTGGCATATCCTCCCGGACTTGAAAGTATTTCCTTTTTCTCTTTTGAACTGAGATCCGACCACGGCTGATGTTTAAATAAATGAGTAAAAAATTCCTTTTTCTCTTGTTGCGTGTATTCTTCAGTAAAAAATTCTTGACCATTTTTAATACCTTTTATGAGATTGGTGTAAAAGGGTTTTTCAAAGCGTGGAATATGCACTTCTTCTGAAGTATTTGCAGTACCACCCGATCCCCAACAACGGATTTCATTTTTAATGTCGCTATTGATCGCAATAAATGATCCTCCATTAATTGAGATATTTAAATTGAGCAGTTCATTATGTACCGTGTGGATGACCTCTTGTAATTCAGAAGTATGATGCATAGCCATACTTCGAGAGCGCACTCTTTCCAGTGAAGCTTCAATTTCCAATTCCCGATTCTTGTTTTCCAGTTCAATTGTTCTGCGTTTTATGGCTTCTTTGAGTTCAATATTTTCTGCATTTACTTTGTCGAAGCCTATCGCTTCACCCTCATCAGCTTTAGAATCGGTTGTAGAGAAATGTTGATAGATAAAACGCCAACCTGCTTTGTTTTCTTTTAACACATTTGAAAATCGGAATCGGCCGTAATAGGCATTGTCATTACCGTTTAAAAACCACGCATCAAACAAATGTGTGATAAAAACAAGACCCTCAAATCTTTCAATAATTTTGGTTTCATTTCTTAAGTCACATTTTCCGGCTAGTTGCTCTGCCGTATTTTCGAAAAACCGCGTGGTGTCGGTTTTGTTTAAAAATTCTTCATTATCTGTGGAACCTATAAAGTGATAGCCATCATCAAAATAAGACGCATAGGTCTTAACATCAGCGTTGAGATAGGCCCTTAACCAAGTGTCGTACACTTGCCAAATTTCGGTTTCTTGTTGTTTGGTTGGTTTCATAATCTCTTAATTTTTTTTGGAAAATACAATTTCTTTTTGATTTTTTTGTCTTATCTAGCTAACTGTTATACCATTAACCATGGTTAGTTATAATCCCTGATTTTATGTTTTATGAGGATTAGATTTTCTTTTCTCTTTTTTATTTTTGACAAGGCATTAAAGGTTCTGCCCATATCGCCCAATAAATAATTTTCCATCGACGGAGTTCTTAAAATTCTTTCATAATCAATGTTAGGTTTCTGTGGTCTTTTATCGAACCAACTTTTTCATAATCGGTTTGCGGATTTTTCTGAATAGTTTTATCATAATCATTCAATTCTACCTTGTCCCGTTAGGGACTTTACATGGGTAGCAAATTATTATTGTATTGGTTTTCTGTGCCGTTAGGTTCAGCATATAATATTTCGTACCTAAGGGCACGGTGATTTTGATTCTTAAATATTGCTACCCGTATGTTGTCCCTAACGGGACATAAAATCGTCTTATCAATAACCACGAGGATGATTTCGCCGATGGTGTAGATAAGATATTTTGAAAACTTGTTATCAGCAACCAATCGTTGACGGATATGTCGGAAAAACTTAATCATATTGTTTTATTTCGTTCTTGAGTTTATTCAACATTGCTTGCCTTGCTCTTATTTTTCCGAGGGCGTTGAAGGATCTTCCCATATCACCTATTAAATAATTTTCCATTCGAGAGGTTCTCAACACGCTTTCATAATTTGGCGTGAGGTTTCTGTAATCTTTGATAGAAGCAATCTTATCATAAAAATCTTGTATATCGCCTTCATTTATTACAAGAGCACCTGTTTCATCTGTCATATAGCTTTCGGGTAAAATGTACATTAAAGGTTCAAACTGATTTTCGATAAACCGAAGTACAGAACTAAATGATTGTTCGATCAGTGGAAAGTCGGCATAGTATTGAGAAAGGTCTTTTAATAATTCTTTCTCCTTAAAATTATTGAAAGCACCAGACGTTTTTGCAGATTCGAATGTTGTGGCATTATTGGTTGGGTCTGAAGCATAAAAAAGCGGTTCGGTGTACATGCCAAATTTATCAATGCCCATAATGATATTTGGATTTCTTACATAAGTTAAGAGCGTATCGAGATACGAAATCCTGCTGGAATAGAATTTATTGTAATAAGTTAGTTTTTCTTCATCCTTTTTTAAATCTATAAGGACATTTTTAAAGAAATTATCTTCGACGATGCTTGCCTTTCTGTTTTCATTCCAGGTATTAATTTGAAGGGCAATCAAAATCCCGATAACCACAAGGACGATTTCCCCAATGGCGTATTTAAGATAGTTGGCGGTTTTGCCTTGTTCAAGGAGTTTTTTGCGGATGTTTCTAAAGAGTTTTAGCATTTTTTATTCAATTTTACCTTGTCCCGATAGGGACTTTATCTTGGTAGCAAATTATTATTGCATTGGTTTTCTGTGCCGTTAGTACAGTATATAATATTTCGTACCTAAAGGCACGAAGATTTTGTTTCATTTGGAGAGCTACCCGTATGCTGTCCCTAACGGGACATAAAATAGTTTTACCAATCACCACCAGCACAATTTCCCCAATGGCGTATTTAAAATAGTTGGCGATTTTGCCTTGTTCAAGGAGTTTTTTGCGGATGTTTCTAAAGAGTTTTATCATTTTTTTATTTTAAAACCATACAGGTTATCCAAAATTATTGAAGACCTGTATGGTTGTTAAATTATTAATTTATTTGATACACTAATTAAAATTGAAAATAAATAAATTGTTCGCCGCTTCCTTGTGCAATGGCTATCAGCAAAAACATAAAAGCCCAAATAATTCCCAAAGCCCAAGGAGAAGTTTTTAAAGAAACCTCTTTTAATGAGGTATTTCTCATAAACCAATGACAGAGAAACATTAGGGATATTATTGTTAGCACTTTTATGATATCGAAAGATTGCAATATTTTTTCACCAGTTGTATTGATAAAAAACATGGATTTTATCATGTTCCAAGCTGTTGAAAATTCTCGTGCCCTAAAAAACACCCATGTGATATTTACACAGGTGAAGGTGAGAAAAGCCAAAAAGATGCCATTTTTAGTCGTGATTTTAAAAGGCAAATACTGCCTTTGTAAACGTTCCAAAATCAAATAAGTGCCGTGCAAACCTCCCCAAACCACAAATGTCCAGGCAGCACCATGCCATAAACCACCCAAAAGCATCGTAATCATTAGTGCCGCATACATTCTTGTTACGCCATAGCGATTTCCGCCTAAAGGGATGTACAAATAATCTTTTAGCCAAGAAGACAACGTGATGTGCCATCTTTTCCATAAATCAGAAAATCCTAATGCGGCATAAGGATACCTGAAGTTATCGGGCAAAACCATCCCCAACATTAAAGCGATTCCAATAGCGCATGTTGAATACCCCGCAAAATCAAAAAATATTTGGCCGGAAAAGGCAAGTGTGCCGATCCAAGAGTCCAAACTGTTTAAGATTTTTCCTGCACCAAAAACGTCATCGGCAGTTTTAGAAAGTAACGTATCAGCCAAAACCACTTTTTCAAACAAACCAATCGTAAACAAAAATAACCCCCAAATAAATTGGTTTATGGTTGCTCTTTTTTCTTCATAAAACTGGGAAATTAAATCACCGGCTCTGACTATAGGTCCGGCCACCAACTGCGGAAAAAAGGTCACATAAAGCGCAAAATCCAAAAAAGTTTTTGCGGGCTGTGTCTTTCTATTATACATATCTATGGTATAAGACATGGTTTGAAAAGTGTAAAATGAAATTCCCATTGGCAAAATAATGTCCATTTTTTGGGGATGGTAATAAATATCAATTGAATTTACCATTGCGGTGAAATTTTCCAGAAAGAAATTTCCATATTTAAAAAATGCCAAAAATCCCAGATTTATGGACATACTCAAAAGCAACCAAAGATTTCTGTTTTTTTGATTTTCTTCTTTGGCCAGTTTGTTTCCAGCAATCCAATCGACCATGGTTGAGATCCAAAGTAAAATAACCAATGGCGGATTCCAGAGTCCGTAAAAAACATAACTCACAAACAGGAGCATTCTTTTTTTATTGGTCCAGTTCAATAGTTTTAAATAATACAATACCAAAACGATGGCTAAAAATACGATGAAGCTTAATGAATTGAATAACATAGTTAGTTGGTTTTATAGTTGGTTACTGCTCCATCTTTGATCATTATTTTTACCAATTCCGTAGTGAAAAATTGCGCATCGGTAGCCGATAAATGGGACCATTCCGGACATTCTAAGTTTTTAAATTGGTCATAATCCTCAAAATGATAGGCTTTTACTCGTGCCTGCCGCACCAAATCATCATAAATATCTTTTCTTGGCAGTCCTATATTTTCTCCCATTCGAACGCCTCCACTCGATGGACATCTTACCAAAATAACTTTTCCGCCTCGTGCTTTAAATTTTTTAAGATCGGTCAAAAAGAAAGCCATCGTCGATTTTTTATCGGGTGGCGGAGCTCCTTTGCCAAAAAACATCCAAACCTTTTTTATGGAGTTGGCATAAGCGGTATCGGTTACCGTAATCGCTTTCATCTTTAAATTTCGGTCGTTTGCTATTTCACCAAACTCATGAAAAGGAGGCATTGGATCTGGAACCCTTTCCCCCACTTTGATTTTGCCCACCAATTCCTTTAATTTTAGACCATCAACTCCCTCATCTTCACTTAAAAAAGCAAAATTTTCCTGAAGCGGAAGTGATAAAGCATGATTTAGCCGTTGTGCATACGTTCTTTTATGATAATAATCTACCCGTGATTGCGGCCATTCCCAAGGTTGGGCTTTTGGAAATGTGGTAGAAAAAAATAAACCTGGGGTTACACCTATTAGTACCGTTCCGGTAAAATTTGTTTTCTCAACAATGTCGTGAAAAACAGGCAAGGGCGAAGAACCCACGCAAGCCAGCTGAATGGGGCGTTTTCCCGTTTCATTTTCCCATTCATTTAGTTGAATATCAAAAAGCACTCGAGAAGAACCCATAAGGACAACATCTTTATTTGTTGCATTTTCAACCCTAACTCGTTGTGTGGCCCAAAGTTCTTTATTGTCATCTATGGTTGGGTAAAAACCTTGGGAACGCCAATAAAATTCCCAAGCCCCAAGGCTAATTACGCTTAATGTGAAAGCTATAATTAAGGTTTGTTTTAAGTACATTTTAGTTGAGTTTTAGTTAGTAGGTTTTATACATTAAATCAGAAAGTTTTATTATTCACCTCTTTTATAAATTTTATCAAACCTGTGAAATAGGTTTTCTGGTCATCGTATTGCGAACAATGGCTTCCGTTGGCACAAAATAAAAATCGGCCATTTTGAACTTCATTGGCCATCCACTCCAGATGTTTTGGATCCATCGTGTCATATTTTGCGCCAATTACCAACGTTGGAACTTTAATGTTTTTTAATTGTGTGGTTACGTCCCAATTTTTTAAGGATGCATTACCTGTCATGCCAAATTCACTATGGCCTTGCATAAAAACATAAATATTTGGGTTGAGATGTTCAAAAAGCAGGTTGATAGATTTTGGCCATTGGTCAACTGGCATTCTCAAAATATGTTGGGTATAATAATGATTCATTAAAAGCTCGCTATATCTCGGATTGTTAAAATCGTTATTGCCTTCCAACTCCTTAATTTCCTTAAAAACATCAGGATTCATTTGTGGCCCTAAAACCTCGTTGGCATATTTGGTATAAGCCGGAGCGCTTGCCATCATATTTGAAATAATCAAACCTTTCAGATTTTCTTGGTACTTCAAGGCATATTCCATTGCCAAAATGCCGCCCCAGGATTGCCCCAACAAATAAAAATTATCTTTGTTGAGGTTTAAGGCTTTGCGAACCTGCTCTACTTCTTCCACAAAATGTTCTGTGGTCCATAAAGTAGAATCGTTGGGTTTATCGCTGTAATACGAATCGAGCTGATCGTAATAGATGTATTCTATTTCCTCATTAGGAAGATAGCCGTCAAAACTTTCAAATTCTTCGTGCGTTCCTCCAGGTCCACCGTGAAGCAACAGCACACGCATTTTCGGATTGTTGCCTACACGTTTTGTGTACACGTTAAACGTGCCTTTAGGAGTTTCAATAGGAATCATTTTGATGCCTCCAGTAAATTGGTCATCGCTGTTGGAATAATCAAAATAGCTGGATTTGCTATCGGTTTCGTTTTTTGTACTTTCCTTTTTTTCGGCACAGCTTAAAAGTAGCACTGCGGAAATTATTAGTATGTAAATTGCGTTTTTCATAATGGGTGGTTTTATGTTAGTTGTTTTCATTCGCTTTTAAAACCCTCAGCAGGTTTCCGCCGAGGATTTTGTCAATATCCTTTTCGCTGTACCCTTTTTCAACCAAGGCTTTTGTAATCAATGGATAATCGGTAACATCGTCCAACTGTTTTGGTGGCTGAAAGATGCCGTCAAAATCGGAACCAATGCCCACATAATCTACGCCCACCAAATTAATGACGTATTCTATATGCTGAATTACGAAATCAAAAGGCGCCCGAAGTTCATAAGACTCATCCGTATATTTTCGGTACATAGATTCTTCAGCATCGTATTGAAACATTCCGGTTTTTACGAAGGAATCTATTTCGGCCTTGTGTTTTTCGAGAAATGCGGTTTCTCTTGGTTCAACAGTTGGGTCAATAAACCCTGAATTAAAGTTTATTTGAATTACGCCACCATTTTTTGCAATGGCTTTAATTTGTTCGTCCTTTAAATTTCTTTTGTGTGGGCAAAGGTTATAAACAGAACTATGAGAAGCGATAACAGGTTTTGAAGTCGTGGCAATTACATCGTAAAACGTTTGTTCACCAACGTGCGAAATATCTACCATCATCCCCAAACTGTTCATTTTTTGGACTACTTGTTTGCCAAAAGCGGTCAATCCTTTTTTGCCTTCAGAATTTTTTGCGCCCTCCGGATTGGTTTCATCAGAAGCACTTGTTGCCCAAGGTGTGGAGTTATTCCAAGTTAAAGTGATGTAGCGAACACCACGATTGTAAAGGGCATCAAGTTTACCCAAATCGTTCTCAAATTGATGTCCACCTTCCAAGCCAATCAATGCCGCAATTTTATGTTGTTTTACAGTTTTTAAAAGTTCTTTGGAATTGGCGACTTTCACTATTTTATCAGGATTCCGTTTGATGACGGCATCCAAACTATCTATTTGGCGGTTGGCATAATTGTAAGGATTTGATTGATTGCCATCGCTCCAAACAGAGAAAAATTGAACATCCAAACCGCCTTCTTTCATCCTGTTGAGGTCGCTGTGCGTTTTGCCTTTTAAATCGGTATCGAAAACGAAATTTTTTTCCATCGTTTGGGTGAGAAAGTCATTGTGAGTGTCCACAAAAATGGCTTTTTCGTGAATTTCCTGATACGTTTGTGCACTTAATTGAAGCGTTGCGAGTATGCTGATGAGGAATGTTTTTATTTTCATTGTGTTTGTGGTTTTAACAGATTTTATTTCTGAATTTATTTTTTATGATATAGATAAGGCAGTTTATTTTGACCCAACACTATTCACCTCAATCCAATAACCATCAGGATCCTGAAAGAATATTTGCCTAATCCCGTCTGCTCTCATCGTTATTTTATTTGGTGTTCCAGGCCAATCGGAATAAATAACATTGGGCGAATCCAATGTTTTGATAAAAGCGTCAAATTTAGCGGTTGTCAAGGCTAAATGAACCGCTTTATTGGTGGTTACAGGTTCTTTCAAAATGGAAACGAGGTGTAATTCCTTGCCTTCCCCAATAGAAAACCAACGAATTCCTTCCATTTTTGTACGGTTTGTGATTTCCTTTAGTTGTAACACTTCTTTGTAGAAAATAGCAGATTTGCCTACGTCTTTTACTGACAATGCGATGTGATTAAAAGTAAATGAGTTAATACCTAAATTTTCAGAAATTTTAATATTTGCAGATTTTTCCTTTGGCAGAATATCAAAAAGATAGTCGGCATCGCTATCTCTAAATACCCAATGTTTAGTTACTTTATAGCCTTGTCCATAAATATAATCGGATGTATTTACTGTTTTATAATCAAATGATGAATTGGTTGCTGTTTTATTATCTTGACTTATTGAATTCCCAATAAAAAGAAATAAAAAAATAATTACGAAGTAATTTTTAATAGTTTTCATGATGCTAATTTTTTTAATTTTTAATTTTTTTAAATATCCTTTTTTGATAAAAAAAATAGATTGAATACTGAAGAAGCATCACAAAATACTCCTTCAGTATAACAGAATCTTTTACATTATTTTACTACAGCGTCACTATTGTAAATGTCCCTGATGCAAATATATTTCCCGTCACGCTTTTCCCAGATCGCCATATATTTGCCTGTTCTGACAACTTTACCCGATGCATTTTTAGATATGGCTGTGCCAATTTCAGTCACCGTGTTGCCATCTCCAAATACCTCAAGAACATTATAAGAAACTGTTTCCCCTTGTGCTCTTTTAGCAAGACTTTCTTCTGTTTCTTTTAAAATAGCAGCTTTCCCCACTGTCATTGGCGCATTGTTGGACAAACTTATGGCATCATCCGAATAAAACCCGGCAATGGCGTTTGCATCACGGGCATTGTCAGAGGCTGCCCAGTCACTTTCCAAGCCTTGTATTTCAGCTTTTATGCTGACCATATCGGCTTTGGCTACAACTGGTTCAACCGTTGCGGCTGGTTCCACTGCAGCTTTTTCAGCAACTGATGAATTACATCCCATAGTGAAAATTGAAATTGCAAGGCCTAGCGTTGCAAGTTTAAAAAATTTCATTTTTTTCATTTTTTTAATATTTAAATTTATGCCTACTCTATTCGGTTTTTGGCTTACCCCGTTTTCTTTTTTGTTTATTTAATTCGCCAATGGCATATTTTAGGTAGTTGCCCTACTTTCCCTTTTGAAGGAATTTTTTACGGATGTTTCTAAAGGGTTTTATCATCAACTTTCTTAATTTTATATTTGTTGCTCAAAATGTTTAAGGTTATTTTATAGAGCCCTTTTTTAACAGGAATATTGGAGCCTTTAAAAACTAATTTTTCAACATGATTTTGACTTCTACCCCAATCGAATGTCCAATCACTATCAGTTCTAAACTTTATTTCCCCATCAACTAATTGTGTTTGTAGTTCAAAAACTCCATCATCAATCAATTTCATAGGGAAGCCAAAAGCCCAGTTTCCGTTAGGAATTCCTGTTCCAATAAGTTCCATTTTTTGAATCTTAATAATAGAATTCGGGTAATTTTTTCCTAAAAAAGCTAAAGTTAATTCGCCATTATTAAGATAATCAGGTATGCTTTTTAAAAAATTCTTCTTTATAAGCTGTATGGATTTTACGTCGGCTATGAAAGCGGGATCGTTAATAAGTTGTTTTGCGGAGTCTTTATTTTCTTGTGAATAAAAATTATTTGATGGAGGCTTAACAAACTCTTTAGACGAAACAGCAGCACCCAAAAATCTTAATGGAATATTATATTTTTTTACATATTCGTAAAATAAATAGGGAGCATTGGTAGAATCAAAATTGAATGTAGAATTAGTATTGTTGGACGTTAAAAATCTCCGCAAGCTTTTTGCAAGTTCATTTTGTGCTTCATCATTGGGGTTCAATTTTAAATATGGCTGTAATAACTCTTGAAAATTATTAGTTGCTGAAATGCCGGAATAATCCAACAGTTGAATTACTCCTGGAATCATTTCAGGATCCAAGCTATCTGGGTAATTGAGAATAGAATCTATATAAGAAAGTTGAATTCCTAAACGTTCCTCTGTAGTAGATAAATCGTAATGTCCCGCAGGGATTTGCGAATAAACTTGTTTTAAGCCAAATTCAAATTCTTTTTTCGCCTTATTTTTTTCATTCCAATTATTAATCTGCAACGCAATCAAAATCCCAATCACCACCAGCACAATTTCGCCAATGGCGTATTTTAAATAGTTGGCAGTTTTGCCTTGTTCAACGAGTTTTTTACGGATGTTGCGGAAGAGTTTTATCACTATGGTTTGTTGTTTAGTTGTTTGTAGTTAAGTCGTGGAATTTGGAATTTAATTTTTTGGAATTTAATTTTTAATCCTAATCAGTTTCCTTTAAAATTTTGTTGATAATGGTTTCTAATTCTATAAGCCTTTTTTTGCTTTCATTTACTCTATAAATGAAATCGTCCATGATATTTTCAAATTCAATGGCTTCAAAAATTTGGAGCTTATCAATCTCCAAGGTGGTTTTGTTTTTCCATTTTAAATCGCCATAAATATCAATGTCTTTTAGGGAATAATGTTTTGATAAATAAGGAAGTACCTCGTCATCAATTTTAATCAACAGTCTTTCTGAATGGTCGTTTAAGGCTTTCATCGTTCGTCCCCATTCATATATTAAATCAACTAATTCTTTATTTTGAAGTAATTCCAAGCGTCCCGATTGGATAAGGCCGGAAATAGTATTTTCGGATGGTCTGAAAATTGGAGGGTCAAATGCATAAAACATTAAACTATCGACATTATGATTTTTGATGAGCGCTTCGTCTTTGCCTACAAGTTCCATCAGGCTTTTGATACCATTTGCACAACGATCAGATTCTTCAAGGGTTGTTGTGATGATTGTCTTGTTTTGTAAATATTCGTTATGAATGTTTCTTACAATACCTTCTTCTTCAATTTTCAAGATGCGTTCTTGATTCCAATTATTTATAGCTAAGGCAATCAAAATACCAATAACCACAAGGAAAATTTCGCCAATGGCGTATTTGATGTAGTTAGCAGTTTTGCCTTGCTCAAGAAGTTTTTTACGGATGTTATGGAAGAGTTTTATCATAATAATTCAATTTTGTGTTGTCCCGTTAGGGACTTTATCTTGGTAGCAAATTATTATTGCAATGGCTTTCTGTGCCGTTAGGTACAGTATATAATATTTCGTA
>PHDE01000240.1 GCA_002842505.1 Bacteroidetes bacterium HGW-Bacteroidetes-3
ATATTTCCTGAACATTAGTGTGATTTAAATCTGCTACTATTGGTTCAATTTCTATCTCGGAGTTGATGGCATTAAGTCTTTTTGCAGCAGCCAGGGCTTTAGGTTCCCCTACATCTTCCTCTTCAAATAGCATCTGTCTTTGCAGGTTACTGAGTTCTACAAAATCTCTATCAATAATAGTTATGTGACCTACACCCGCTCGAGCTAGATTATTGGCCGCTACCGTTCCCAGGGCTCCGCAGCCTACAATAACTACTTTACTATTTAAAAGTTTTTTTTGGCCTTCTTCTCCAATATTTGATAAAATAACCTGTCGAGAATATCTTTTTAGCATTATTCAGCCTCTTAAGTGAGCATTAGTTGAATTAAATTAATTATTTTAGTTATTCAAGTTTCTATTATTCAAAATCTTAAAAATAAGACGATCCCCTTCCTCTCCATACTTTCCCATAAGAGTTTCTGAATTTTCAAACGAAGGGGTTTCTATTGGCTGAAAACCATATAATTGAAAACTACTTTTAATGGTGTCCATAATGTATAGACGTTTTGCCACTTCTTGAGGGGAAAAATCTCTTGTTCCTTTGGGTAGGGATGGTTTTTTTGCCATAATGAATTTGAATAGGTACAAATATCACATTATAAATTCAAAGTGCAAAGTTCAGGGTTCAAAGTTTCAAGTAAAAAACAACATCTTAATTTTTGTTTTTGAGGTCGGTATCTAGCCACATATTATTTCTCTATGCGTAATATTATCTGTCTTTACCATCCTTTTGATTAAATTGTTAAATATTGTGTCTTTGCTTTGAGACCGATTGATCCGGTAGCAAAACTCATCAAAATACCTGTTAATATTTTTTTTGCTTACCCATGAATAGGTTGTTCTTATCCAGGATTTAACTTGATGGATCATCACGTGCAGGGCTTTAAAGTTTGCCCCTTTATCGCTTAATATTTGTGTTAAGTCATAATCATTGGCAATTGGATTGTAGCCTTTCCATTTGTCAGTAGTGATTTTAGCCTCTTTATCAATGTGCCTATCAAACATTTTCCGCAGTGACCTAGCTGAATAATCCGGGATTTGAAAGGTGTAAAAACGCTTCACTTTTCCCCTATCTGTCAGTTCCACGGCACACACCGCTTTTTTCTTTGAACTATCGTAACTTCTGCCGGGTCTGCCTTCTTGGTAGCCACCAACAACATATTCATCAACATTTACGATACCTTTCATAGGGAAGTCCCCACTCGATTTCATGGCCTCACGAACTTTTTGCATGAACATTCTTGCTGTCTTCTCCTGAACTCCAAAGCGAACTGCCATTTGAGATGCAGAAAGGCTTTTTGTGGTCGTTGCCATTTCAAAGCAGATGAAAAATGCTTTTTTCAATCCAAATTTCACTTTATGGAATAAAGTATTTGCCGTAGCAGATTCGGTATCGCTACATATATTGCAGGTTCTCGCAAAATCCTTTCGTATTTGACACCTTGTGTGATTACATTTTCTACAAACATATTGCTCTGACCATTTAATGTTTGAGAGATATTCTCTGCAATCTTGGTCGGTTTTAAAGCGTTCAGCAAACTCTATGAGGTTTTGACCTTTGAAAATTTCCATTTTTCCTTTGTTTTATAAGACGTTAAAGATATGAAATTAAATACCGACCTTAAAAAAGGTTTTTAAAAATTATTTTTTTATGGTCAACTCGTCAATGATATTTTTTGCGCCAGCATATTTATCAATAATAAATAGTATGTAACGCACATCAACATTTATAGTTCTTTGCAATTCTGGATCAAAAATAACATCGCCTGCCATAGCTTCAATGTTTCCGTCAAAGGCTAGACCTATTAATTCTCCTTTTCCGTTTAAAACTGGGGATCCTGAATTTCCACCAGTAATATCATTGTCGGTTAAAAAATTAACAGGAAGATGTCCGGCTTTATCTGCATAGGGTCCAAAATCTTTTGCTTTATGTAAATCGATAAGCTTTTGTGGCATATCAAATTCGTCATCATTGGGTTTGTATTTTGCTACGGTGCCTTTCAAGGTGGTAAAATAATTTACTGAAGCATCATTCCTTTTATCTACAGGTAACGGAAGAACTTTTCCATAGGTCAATCGTAAGGTGCTGTTAGCGTCAGGATAATATTTTTCGTTAGGGTTCATTTCACGCATTCCTTGAATCATCATTCTGTATGCTTTTTGAAATTCATCATCTAAGGCTTTGTCTTCTTCTGATTTGTAACGGTATTTTGCAAACAACTCCTTTGAAATCAACAATAAAGGATCGTTTTTAAATTGCTCTTCATTGGGGTTTAAAATAAATGCTTCTAATTTTTCTTGAGAAGAGAAAATACTTTTTGCTATGGCATTTTCTATAAATGCATCAAAAGTTTCTGTGCCTTCCTTATACTTCATCCAAGCGTTGAAAAGTATTGTAATAGGCTCGTTTGTTTTAGTGGTATATAATGTTAATTGTGTTTTATATACATCTTCTTCTAAAGGAGCGTAAAAA
>PHDE01000053.1 GCA_002842505.1 Bacteroidetes bacterium HGW-Bacteroidetes-3
CATCCGCCACCCGATGTATACCTCGCTGCTAATCCTCTTCATACCACTGGTAGCAACCCAATACAGCCATCAAAGGCTATCGGCTCTTCTGGGACTCCTCATCGTATTGGTCATTAAAATCATTCCTTGGCTTTCAACGCCTTTTAAAGTTCTTGGCGCCAAATTCACCAAAACCGTCACTTTTTGTCCGATAATATCTTCCGGATTAAAACTTTCTGCAATGCCCGAAACAATGGTGCGAATGTCAATTCCAACATCAACTTTAAGTTGCAATAATTTTTTGGTTTTTGGCACTTTTACAGCTTCAACAACAGTTCCTATCCTAATGTCCAGTTTTGTGAAATCATCAAATTCAATGGTTTCTTTTTGCGGTTCAGCAACCTCATTTTCTGAAATATTAGCCAGTTTCGTGGCTTCTAACTTAGCCAATTGTGCTTCAATTTCGCTGTCTTCAATTTTTGCGAACAACAATTCGCCTTTGCCAATTTTATGATTTGGAGGCAATAATTCTTCTTTGTCTTCAACATCGTTCCAAGCCATCTCGACTGCGCTCGATGTGACGGTTAAATCGTCATTGCGAAACGCATTTTTTTGCGTTGCGGCAATCTCTTGGCGTTGACCAATGTTTAATATTTTTTTCAACTTCACTGAAGTAAATGGCAAAAAAGGCTCACTTAAAATGGCCAAAGCGCTCGCAATTTGCAAGGCAACATACATCACCGTTTTTACGCGTTCTTCATCAACTTTTATCATTTTCCAAGGTTCTTCATCGGCCAAATATTTGTTGCCTAAACGCGCCAAATTCAGCAATTCTTGCGAAGCCTCCCGAAACCTGTAACGATCAATGGAATTGCCAATAATGGAAGGAAATTTGTGCATTTTTTCCAAAGTTTCATTATCAATATCCGTAAATTCATTTGGTTCGGGAACAATACCATTATAATATTTTTCGGTTAAAACCATCACTCTATTGATAAAGTTTCCAAAAATGGCCACCAATTCGTTGTTATTTCTCGCCTGAAAATCTTTCCATGTAAAATCGTTGTCCTTTGTTTCTGGCGCATTCGCCGTTAAAGCATAACGCAACACATCTTGCTTGTCCGGGAAATCTTCCAAATATTCGTGTAGCCAAACCGCCCAATTTTTTGAGGTGGAAATTTTATTTCCTTCCAAGTTTAAAAATTCATTTGCAGGAACATTTTCGGGCAAAATATAGGTGCCTTCAGCTTTAAGCATCGCCGGAAAAATAATGCAATGAAACACAATATTGTCTTTACCTATAAAATGAATCAGTTTTGTGTCTTTGTCTTTCCAATATGGTTCCCAGTTTTTTCCTTCGCGCGCCGCCCATTCTTTGGTGGAAGAAATGTAGCCAATAGGCGCATCAAACCAAACATACAACACTTTTCCTTCTGCATTTTCAACCGGCACCGGAATTCCCCAATCTAAATCGCGCGTTACCGCCCTTGGTTTCAGTCCGTCGTCCAACCACGATTTTACTTGTCCCAAAACATTGGCTTTCCAATCATTTTTATGGCCAACCACAATCCATTCACGCAGCCATTTTTCATACTTTTCCAATGGCAAATACCAGTGTTTTGTTAATTTCTTGGTGGGTACATTTCCTGTGATGGCCGATTTCGGATTGATTAAATCGGTGGCATTATGACTTGTGCCGCATTTTTCGCATTGGTCACCGTAGCTTTCTTCGTTTCCACATTTCGGACAAGTGCCAACCACAAATCTGTCGGCCAAAAATTGGTTGGCTTCTTCGTCGTACAGTTGTTCACTTGTTTCTTCAATAAATTTCCCTTCGTCGTATAATTTCCTAAAAAATTCTGAAGCTGTTTTATGGTGAATTTCTGCGGAAGTACGGGAATAATTATCGAAAGAAATTCCGAAATCTTCAAAAGACTTTTTGATGATGGCGTGGTATTTATCAACTATATCTTGTGGAGAAACACCTTCTTTTTTAGCTTTAATGGTAATAGGCACACCGTGTTCATCTGATCCGCAAATAAAAATCGCGTCATTTCCGGTAATGCGCAAATAACGTGCGTAAATATCGGCCGGAACGTAAACACCCGCTAAATGTCCGATATGAACCGGGCCGTTGGTGTAGGGCAGTGCTGCTGTTATGGTATATCTGGCTGCCGAAAAGGCAGTACTTTTTGAATTGCTCATCAAAATTTATTTAAGAATGCACAAAAATAAGGATTGTTTATCAGAAAAGTGAATAGTTAATTCGGTTTTCGTAATTTGCAGTATAGTTTGCTATTTATATAAAATGATCTAGCGGGCAGTTTTTAATTTTCCTGCCGGGCATTTGGATGATAACCGCGCACTGATTTTTGGGCGAAATGTAACTTTGGAGGTTGGGGAAATTAAAAGTAAAATCACATTTATATAAAAAAATAGTCCGACCTAACCGCAAGGACGCAAGGAAAAGTCGCAAAGGACGCGAGAAATTTAAAAACCAATAAGAATCAAAACGAGCTTTGCGAAAAAACTTTGCGAACTTAGCGGTTAAAATGCGCAACTAATTTTAAAAAAAATGGCTAAACATAACGAACTAGGAGAATTGGGTGAAGAGCTTGCCGTGGAAGAGCTCGAAAAAAACGGCTATGAAATTGTGGAACGCAATTGGCGCTATAAAAAAGCGGAAATCGACATCATCGCAAAAAAAAATAATATTTTGGCCATTGTAGAAGTAAAAACCCGCTCGTCAGATTATTTTGGGGATCCGCAAGATTTTGTGAATTCAAAAAAAATTAAAATGCTGGTGGAAGCAGTGAATGAATATGTGGTTTCAAAAGATTTGGACGTAGAAGTGCGGTTCGACATTATTGCCATCATAAAAAACGAAAACTCACTTACTATTGAGCATTTAGAAGATGCTTTTTTCCATTTTTAATTTTCAAAATAAGCTTTTACCTCCTCAAAATGTTCGGGTTTTGCAATGATTATTTTATCCTTATCAAGAATAAAATAGGTAGGCGTTGCATTAATTTTATATTCCTTCGCCATTTCATTTTCCCATTTTTTCAATCCCAAAATATTGGTCCAAGCCGTTAATTTTGTGGCATATTTGTCAAAGTCTGTTTTGTTGTCTTCCAAAGCAACAGCAACCACGTGAATTTTTGAATGACCGTTGGTAAATTCATGCAACTTCGGAATTTCATTTAAACAATGGGAACAAGTGGTGCTCCAAAAAACCAAAACATAATTTTCTGTGCCACTTATGTTCAATTCACTCATTTTTTTTTGAACGCCATTTTCTTCCCAAAAAATTTCGGGTGCTTTATTTCCAATAGCCAATTTTATTTTTGACCGCATCTCTTCAATAAGGGATTCATCTTTAAAATTTGCCGGTAATTTTATATAGAAATTGTCAATCACAAAACCTGTCATTTTCCCGTTTTCAAATTGCTCAAAAGCATAAATTAAAGAAGTTAATACATCGGTTTTTACCTCATTATTTTCGCCAACCTTTTGCATTACTTCATTTATGGCGTTTTTATACAACGCATTTTGAACCTCAAGATCATCCGAGACATTTAAATAGAACACATATTCAATGGCTTTTTCACCAAAAAAAGTTGAATTTTTTAAAGTATTGTCCTCAAAGTTTATGAAATCAAAAAAATGTTGTTTCACGCTGTTTAAATAAGCTTGAGGTGCCGTAAAAAGTTTAGGCGCATAATATTTATGGCTTGCTTTTATAAAATGATTTGCCAATTTGCCTTCGGTTTTAGCTTCATACTGACCTTGAATTTTAGTGTAATTATTTAACGCTTTTACATATAAATCGTATGTGATTTCATCTTGCTTTTTGTCCTTCAACCCAAAAAAAACGATTTGTAAAGAATCTAATTTTTGCTGCTCATTCGCGGTTTCCAACAAATAATTTAAATAGGTTTTATTTTCTTCGGAAGCTAAAAATTCTATGGGTTTTAAAAGATTGAGTGAATCAAATTTCATGGAAATATCCTCATGGCCAAAAATAAAATCAACAAAGCCAAAAACTGCCGGACTAAATGACAAACGATACATTCCCGCTTCAGTTCCTTTTGGAATCTCCAATTTAAATTGGCCGTTGTCAATTTTTGAATTTGAGATATACACTTGTTTGGCGCCTTTTAACTGGTACAAAATAACCCTGGTTTCCATGTCGTTTTTAGGAGAAAAAGCACCCGTAATTGCGTTTTGGCTTTGAACGCCCACAGAAATAAATAAAAGCGCAATCAATATTTTTTTAAACATCTTTTCTTTTTTTGAATTATTTATTCATAAATCACCTCAAAAGTAACTATTTTTACTTTAAACGATATATATGAATTTTCCTGATAAAATAATTTGGATTACCGGAGCGTCATCTGGCATTGGAAAATCGTTGGCCATTGCGCTTTCAAAGCATCAAACAAAATTAATTCTCTCTTCGCGAAATGAAAAGGAATTAATCTCGGTAAAAAACGCTTGTGAAAATCCAGAAAACGTTAAAATTTTACCGCTCGATTTAGAAAATTATAAGAGTTTAGCGGCAAAAGTTGAAGAAGCTTTGACTTTATTTGGCGGTGTGGATATATTGTTTAACAACGGCGGCATTAGTCAGCGATCGTTTGCAAAAGACTCTTCAATTGAAGTTGACAAACGCATTATGGACGTGAATTATTTGGGAACTGTGGCACTTTCAAAAGCGCTTTTGCCTCATTTTATTGAAAAAAATAACGGTCATTTTGTGGTGATTACCAGCATTGTGGGGAAAATTGGAACACCATTGCGTTCTTCTTACGCCGCTTCAAAACACGCTTTACACGGATTTTTCGACAGTTTGCGTGCTGAAGTTTACCAAAATAATATTAAGGTTACGCTTGCTTGTCCGGGATTTGTGCAAACCAATATTTCCATAAATGCATTAACCGGAAATGGCACTGCACAAAATAAAATGGACAGCGCCACAAAAAACGGATTAACGCCCGAAACATTCGCAAAAAAATTATTAAAAGCGGTTCGCCAGGAAAAACAGGAAGTTTATATTGGCGGATTTAAAGAAAAGTTGGCAGTTTACGTAAAACGGTTTTTTCCAAAATTGCTTTCAAAAATAATTCGAAAATTGGCGGTTACTTAAATAAGTTTATTTGCTTTAAAATACATCACAATCGCCTCTTTCATAAGCACCGTTTGTTCTCCCGATTTTAACGGCGGCAATGCTGACAAAACTTTATAATGCGGCCAGCCGTCGCTGTCAAAAAAATCGAATTCGTAATAGCCAAAAGGCTCCAGCAATCGGCAAATTGCAATGTGCATTAAATTCACTTTATCGTCTTTTTTGAATTCCTTAACGCCTTGTCCCAATTCCTGAACCCCAATTAAATAAATAATGGCATCTAAATTCAGCATTTCCCCATCACCAAAATTAGCCGATAATATGTTGAGTATTTGCTCCCAATCTTCTTTTAAATTTTTATCCCTTGACATTTCAAAATTTTAGTTAGTGCACAAATATACAAATCGATTCATGTATATTTACAAAAATCATAAGATGAATACATTTGATATTATAATCGTGGCGCTTTTGTTGTTTGGTTTCATAAGAGGTTTGTTTAAAGGCTTATTTCTTGAAGTAGCATCGTTTGTTGCACTAATTGCAGGGATTTACGGTGCCATTCATTTCTCTCATTACATAAAGGATTTGTTGATAACCAGCGTTTCTTGGGAAGAAAAATACATTACTTTAATTTCTTTTGCCATCACCTTTATGGTGATTGTTTTGGCCATTACTTTGATAGGTAAATTGTTTACAAAAATGGCCGATTTCGCGAGTTTGGGTATTTTAAATAAATTGCTTGGCGGCATTTTTGGCGCTTTAAAAATAGGATTGCTTTTAAGTGTTATTTTGTTGATATATAGTAAGTTGAATAATAAAATCCCATTTATTTCCAATGAACAACAAGAAAGTGCAGTTTTATACAAACCCATTAAAAATTTGGCGCAAACAATCTTTCCTGAATTTATAAAGGTTGAAAAAGATGAAAAGGAAAAAGGTTTTTTTGACTAATTTTCCGTAAGAATTTTAAATTTACCCGTCAACCTTTAAAAAGATTATATTTTATGCAGAATCATCCCAGAAACTTTTTCATTTTAGCCTTTTTTACAATCCTATTTATTGGTTGCTCTTCAGAAAAAGAGCCTTTTTTTACCGTTGAAGGAAACGTCGCAAATTTAAAAGAAAACTTTATTGTGCTTTCCGTCATTGACGACATTCAAAATAACACAGCAATTATTGTTGACACTTTAAAAGTGAATGGCAAAGGTGAATTTAAGTCGGATTATTTTTTGGAGCCCAACATTTATGCCTTAACTTTTGATGGAGAAAAAACAATTAATTTAGCTATTGACAAGGGGCGAAATATTGCAATAAATGGTTCAACTATTGAAGATTTAAAAATCAGCGGCTCTGTTGATACCGATTTGTTGAATGCTTATGAAGCGTTTAGAAATGAATCGTTAGACCGCTTGGTTAAATCCGTCAGAAATAAAATTAAAGTATTGCAACAGGAAAATGCAAATGAAGACGAAATTGCTAAATTAAGGGAACTTGAAGTTGAAAACTATAAAAAGCATCTAAATGAATTAATGAATTTTGTAAAGGAGAAAATGGGAACTTCAATCGCAATTTATCCAACATCCATTCGTTGGACTGGCGGTGAAAATTTGCCTTTTTTACAAGAATTGGTTGGTAAATTTGAAGAAAAATATCAAACTTCAAAAATTACCGAGAAATTGAAAAGCAGGCTTAAATTATTGGAAAAAACAAGCGTTGGCGGCACTATTTCAAACATTGAAATGCCAAACAGTTTCAATGAAATGATAAGCCTAAACAACATTCAAAAAAAATATACTTTAATCGATTTTTGGGCAAGCTGGTGTCCGCCCTGCAGAACCGAAAGCAAGTTGCTGAACAGTTTGTATGCGGCTTACAATGATAACGGATTTGAAATTTACGGAATTTCTCTGGACTCAAATCGTGAAAAATGGTTGAATGCCATTGAAAAAGACAACAGAATATGGACGGAAGTTTCTACTGTTGAAGGCTTTAAAACCACTGTTTCCATTGACTATGGAATTACCGCTTTACCCACCAATTTTTTAATTGATGCTTCAGGAAAAATTATTGCCGTAAATATTCATGGAAAAGAATTGAAAGAAAAAATTGATGAATTGTTTATTGAAAATTAGGCTTTAAATCTCTTTTAAATCTGATGCGTTTATCCAGCCAATTTTACCGTCGGCCAACTTGATTTTTTTCCAGTTTGAAAGTTCATCCAAAATGGTTACTTTGGTTCCTTCATGAAGTTCAAATACCTCCTCTCCATCCAAAGAAGGCGAGTTTTTTATGTCACTTTTTGGTGCAAAAATAATAGCGCTTCGGCTTTGTTGCGTGGTTTTATAATTGCTGAATGCAAAAAATACCGTAATGACCATCACAAAAACAGCAAAAATAGTGGTGTTGAAATAAAAGATTTTTCTTTTGGGAGAAGATGAAAAATAATACAGCAAAAACAAAATTGCCGATAGGAATGAAGCGGTCACTGCCAATATCGCCCAAGTATCATAAGTTAACTTTTGAACCACCGATGAAGAAAATCGCTGTAAAAATGTTTTTGGCAAATCTTCAATAACATCAATAGTCATTCTTTTGGCGAAAGCTAAATTGTTTGAAGCATCTTCATGGATTGGATTTATTTTAAGCGCCTTTTCATAGTAATAAATGGATGGCGCCACTTTATTTAATTTATAATAACTGTTGCCTAAATTAAAAAACAAATCATCCGATTCTAACCCTCTCTTTTCAATGTTTGAATACAATTCAATGGCTTTGGCGTATTGCCCTTTTTTATAGAAATCGTTCGCCTTTGAAAACAAATCGTCAACTGTTTGCGCATAGGAAAAACTGCCAATAAATAACGCCAAAATAAAAAGAAATCTCATTTTCATATTATAGCTGTTTATCAATTTTGGTTAATATTTCCACTGTTTTTTCATACTCATTCTTCATCATAACATCGGTTGTTGGCGTGTAACGAGCAAAATCACAATTGTTTAACACTATTATAAATTCATTTATTGTTGAAGCATCAACACCTTTGTTTTGAAGTAGATCCACAATTTTTTCCTTTGATATTTCTGAAGTTTCAATTTGGAGTTTAGCCTTCAAAAAGTTGTGAAGCGCCTTTTCCAGCGCAACATAAAACGCTTCTTTTTTACCCAATTGTTTTTTGGCTTCCGATAAGTACTTACGCGCTAGTTTATTGGCATTTCTAATTTTATTTCCAAAAATATCCCCCGCACGTTTTGCGCGTTTTTTGCCCATAAGAATGCCAATTGGAATCACTAAAAACGGCAGCAACAACAATAAATAAAATTCAAGCGAATGTAAAAAATCAGTTTTTACGGCAGGTTTAAAAGCAGTGTCTAAAGCTATAAACCTAAAATTATTTCCGTTTGCGACCACATTTTTTTTATGGGAGGCAGCTGTGTCATTATTGGCTACGGGTATTTCTTTTCCCTCAGTAACCTCAACAAAAATAGGTTCTGACACCATGGTAAAATATTTACTTTCTTTAGGGTTAAAATAAGAAAAAGATGCTTCAGGGATTTTATATTTCCCCTTAAACTGTGGAACAACTGTATAAGCATCTGAAATAGTTCCTTTTAAACCATTTAAGGAAGTAATAATATTTTCCTTATGTTCTGGCGTGTAGGCTTCCAATTCAACCGGCGTAGTTATTTTAGGAATTTCAAATAGCTTTAAATTTCCGCTTCCCGAAACTTCAACCTTAATTTGGGCCGCTTCACTTGCCTTTAACACATTTTTATCGGCAAAAACCTTAAACTCAAATTCACCCACAGCCCCTGAAAAATCTACTGGTTTTCCTTCATCTGGCAAAGCTTTTACCCTAACTGTTTTAACCGCTGATTCTGTTGCGTAACTAATATTTCTGGTAATCATATTCCCAAAAAAATCGCCTCTTCCGGTGGGAATTCCAACAGAAAAATCCATTTTCATGGGTTCAACAATTAAATTTCCGGCTCTTTGTGGAATCAAAATCGCTTTTTTAAGCACAATATATCTGTAATTTTCGCCATTGTATTTCCCTTTTTGCACGTTGATTTCTGTCACCTCGATATCTTGATTCCAAAAACCGTTGTATTGGGGGGATTCCGTCACGCGCCAATCGTTAACGCTTATGTTTTCACTGACAAATAATTTATAAACAACATAAATGCCTTCACCTACATAAGGATTCAAATTTGAGACCTCCGCCACCAAATGAATGTTCTGCTGTGCAATATAATCTGGATTATTAGGGTCTTTCGGAATTTCTATCGCTTTTGAAACTGTTATTTTTACTGAATTTGATTTTACAATTTCGTCATTATATTCAATGGAAGCCGGCTCAATAATAAATTCGCCTTCGTTTTTTGGTTCAAGAATATAAATATACGTTTGGGAATAGCTTGCTTTTCCGTTAATCCATGATTGGCTCACGGATGAACTTGGGCCTCCAACCACTTTAAAATCGGAAAAAGAAGGCGGTTTAAAATTATCGGCGCCTTGTTTATCTATAGAAAACTCAACTCTAAAGCGTTGGTTTAAGCCCAAATTATTTTTGCTTACAGAAGTTTTAAATTCTATCTGGGCAAAAAGCATTTGGGACGCAAACACCAATATAGTTAATATGTAAAACTTTACGCTTTTCATTTTTTACCAGTCCTTTTCGTTTTTAATTTTTTGGCCTTTTGATTTTTGGGCATTTAATTTTTTTTGCGTTTTATTTTCTTCATTGTTCATAGCCTCCAACAATTGCTTCATTTGTTCGGGCGACAATTCGTTAGGTCTTGGCTTTTGGTCTTTATTTTGCTGATCGTCTTTATCCTTTTTTGGATCGCCTTTGTCATCTTCCTTATCCTTTCCTTTATCCTGATCTTTGTCTTTGTTGTCCTTTTTATCTTTGTCTCCGCCTTCTTTATCTTTTTTATCTTTATTTTTATCGTCTTTTTTATCCTTATTGTCTTTATTGTCTTTATTGTCCTTGTTTTGCTGATTTTTCAATAACTCTTGCGCCATTGCCAAATTATAGCGCGTTTCATCATCTTTAGCATTATTTCGCAAAGAATTTTTATAGGCTTGCACGGCTTTTTCATATTGCTTTTCTTTCATAAAGGCATTTCCTTCATTGTGAAAAATTTCTGCTTTGCTCATTTTATCTGGCGCTATTTTTTCAGCCAAATCATATTGAAAAATCGCCTCTTTATTTTTATTTTTTTGGTAGATGGCATTTCCCAAATTATAGGATGCCTTCGCATAATTCGGATTTTTGTCCAAAGCCTTTTTATAGGCAATTTCAGCTTCATCAAATTTCAGCTGATTGTATAATTCGTTTCCTTCCCTCACATCTTTTCTGGCTTCACGTTCCAAAACTTTCGGATCGTTTTGCTGAGAAAACATCAAAGATGAAATACCTAAAAATAAGATGACAATGCTATTTCTCATTAAATAAATTTAATTTTTGAACCCATTTTGTTTTCTTTTCAAGCAACAATAAATCAATTACAAGCAACAACAATCCAATCCCAATAAACCACTGAAATTGATCTTCATAATCTGAAAATTGTTTGGTTTCAAATTCGCTTTTTTCCGCCTTTTCCAAAACATCTTTAATGCTGGCAATGGTTTCTTGGGTTTTATTTCCGTTTATATATTTTCCATTTCCGGCATTGGCGATATCCCTTAAAATTTGTTCATTCATTTGGGTGACCACCACCATTCCTCTGTTGTCTTTTTTATAGCCAACAATGCGTCCGTCTTCCTTCAAAGGAATTGGGCCTCCTTTTGCGGTTCCAATTCCCACCGTATAAATTTTTATGCCTTTTTCCGTAGCTTCTTTAGCCAATTCCAATGTATTTTCCTCGTGATCTTCCCCATCAGAAACA
Source organism: Bacteroidetes bacterium HGW-Bacteroidetes-3 (assembly GCA_002842505.1). Classification (GTDB taxonomy): domain Bacteria; phylum Bacteroidota; class Bacteroidia; order Flavobacteriales; family Flavobacteriaceae; genus Lutibacter. The sequence goes on from PHDE01000053.1 coordinate 10,999, forward strand.
ATTACCAAAAATCGATTGGTTTGCTCATTGTCGTCAAAATAAGTAAGCGCCCTTTCAATTGCGTCATTGATAGCAGTTCCTTGATTGGAGACCATTTCGGTATTTGCATTTTGAAGGAACATTTTTGCCGCGGCATAATCTGTTGTGATTGGAAGCAGCGGGTATGAATTCCCTGCGTAAATAATAATTCCAACCCTGTCGCTGCCTAAATTTTCAACAATTTTAGTAATAATTTGTTTGGCTTTTTCCAGTCTGTTTGGCGCAATGTCTTCGGCTACCATACTTTTTGAAACATCTAAAGCAAAAACAATATCAACGCCCTGGCGTTTTACGGTTTCTAATTTTGTGCCCATTTTAGGATTCGCCAATGAAATAATTAAAAACAACAAAGCCAGACAAAAAACCGTAATTTTTAAAAACGATTTAAACGTTGATTTTTCCGGACTTAATTTTTGTATTAATTTGTGATCCGCAAATTGCTTTTGAATGCGTTTTTTCCACCATAATACCGCAAGAAACAACACAAATATCACGGGGATAATTGCCAAATAATAAAAATATGCCGGTTCTTCTATTTGATACATGTTTTAAACGTTTAGTTGTTTAGTTGTTTAGGCGTTTAGTTGTTTATTTGTTTTTGCAATAAAATTGTTAAGTTGTTATTTTAATTGTGATTTTCTTAATGCGTTTAACATATTTGAAATTTTGTATATGTAATCCCTTGTTTCCAGATAATTTTTTTCGTCGATAAATTCAAGTTCTTTTGAAATTATGATTTGATTTAAAATTTCCATTGCAGAACTATATGCCATCGTTGTAAAATGCGCTTTATCTTTATTAGTGCTTCTGGATGTTCCTTCGGCTAAATTTGAAGAAATAGAAATTGTTGCTCTGCGCAATTGGCTAACCAAACCAAACTTTTCATTTTCAGGGAAATTATTTGTCAAAACATAAATGGTCTTAACCAATTTTATTGATTCTTTCCAAACTTCTAATTTTTCAAATGAGTATAAGTGCATTTCTTAGGATTTAATTATTTTTCTTTTATTTATTGGTTCGATTAATTTTACTTTATCAAATTCCTTTTAACATTTACACGATTAAACGCCTAAACAACTCAACAATAATTATATAAAACTTCTAAAAATGGTATTTTTCAACACAAATTCAATTAACAAAAGCAATCCTGCCCATAAAACCAGGAACCTGAATTTTTCTTGATAATTGTAATATTTAAACTCTTCCACCTCCGTTTTTTCCAACTTATTAATTTCGTCATAAATCGCTTTCAACTTTAAATTATCCGTTGCCCTAAAATAAATTCCGCCGGTTTGCTGGGCAATGTATTGCAATAATTGTTCATCAATTTCAACGGGGGCATTTTTAAACAACAAATCGCCCGATGTTGGATCTTTTGCATAAGGAAATGGCGCTGTTCCGTTTGTGCCAATTCCAATGGTATATACTTTTGCGCCCAATTTAATTGCCAATTCGGTGGCTGTTTTCGGATCTACAAATCCGGTATTGTTAACGCCGTCCGTCAGTAAAATGATCACTTTGCTTTTTGCTTTACTGTCTTTTAATCGGTTAACTGCCGATCCCAAACCCATTCCAATCGCGGTTCCGCCATCTAATCCGCCCCATTTAATTTCAGAAATAGTATTCATTACAATTCTTTTGTCACTGGTAATTGGTGTTTGCGTATAACTTTCGCCTGCAAAAACCACAATTCCTATTCTGTCATTCAGGCGTTCATTCACAAATTCAGCCGCCACAATTTTTAAGGCTTCTAATCTGTTTGGATTGAAGTCTCTCGCCAACATACTGGCCGAAACGTCAATCGCCATTACAATGTCAATTCCCTTGTTTGTTTTGGTGTGCTGGCTTAAGGAAACGGTTCTTGGGCGCGCCAATGCAACAATTAACAGCGCTATTGCCAGCAATCTTAAAATATAGAGCAAAGGTTTTAATTTTGACCAAATTGATGGTTTGGCCTCAAATCCTTTGGTGCTTGAAATAATTAATGCCGCGCTGTCTTCTTTTCTGATTAAAAAATACCATATTGCCAGCAATGGAATCAAAACCAATAGCCACAAAAACTGCGGATGTAAAAATTCGAAATTATTCCACTTCATTTTCTTTTTCTTTAGTTGGTTTCAAATTTTGCAAAATGCGTTCCGACAAATTTCTATGGGCTTTTATTTCTTCAACAATAGGTTTTGATTTCGCAAATTTTACCATATCGGCACTGTGTAAAACCTCTTTTAATTGTTGAATGGTTTCTTTGGATATTCCCAATTTGCTCGATTCGTTAAAATCATTGATGGTATCAATCAACTCATTTGTGGTCGATTCCAGCGCCGGAATATAAATGTCTTTTTCAATATAGGTTCTTACAATATCTGTAAGTTCCGTATAATATATTTTTATTTTATTTTGCTGAAGCAATTGCTTTTCATCCAACTCTTTAAGGCGCTGCAAAGCCTCTTGTATTGGCGCAACCACTATTATTGGCACTTCTTTTTCCGCTTTCTTTCTGAAAATAAAATACAACGCAGTTGCTATAAGCAGTAAAATCAGTAAAATCCACCATAACAAAGGTTTGTAATCGTCAAAAGTTTTTGGTTCGCTTTTGATGGCTTTTATGGGAAACATTTGCTGTTTCAACGTATCCACTTTTACGGTTGCTACATTCACCAACAAAGAATCGGTTAAAAACTTTTTATTATTGATAAGAACTTCCTGTGATGGAATTACATATTGGCCGCTATCGAAACTTGTAAGCACATATTTTTTTTCATACGTGTCTTTTAGTGTGTCAACGGGAAAAGATTCCACAACCTCAACCCTTCCTAAACTGTCCAGCAGTAATTTTGGGAAAACAACCGTACCGTTTTTTGTTGCTGAAATTTTATATTGAATTTGTTCGCCAATTTTTATGGTAGCGGTATCTACAGCAATTGAAACAGCATTTTCCTGTGCAAAGCCCGCAAATCCAATAAAAAATAATATATAAACTAACTGTTTTTTCATGTATGTTTCGTTCAAGTTCATTTGCTATTTAGCGCCTTTGCGCTTAAAATAACCCAGCAATTTTTTCACATAACTTTCGTCTATTTGAGAACTGATGATTCCCGATCCGCTATGCGTAAAGGATTTTTCAAAATAATCAACCAATTCTAAATAATGTGCTTTATAACCATTCCTCACACTTTTTGAAGCGGTATTCACCAACATTGTTTTTCCGGATTCGGCATCGCGCATAGTCACCATTCCTAAATTTGGAATAGCGCTGTCGTGGATATCGTAAATTCTAATTCCGGTTACATCGTGCTTTCTGCCCACAATTTTCAAAGTGTGTTCATAATGGTTATCCATAAAATCGGACAGCACAAAAACAATGGCTTTTTTCTTCATCACGCTTGAAAAAAATTTAAGCGCTTCATTAATGCTTGTTTTGGTGCTTTTTGGCTTAAACTCAATCAATTCCCTTATAATTCTCAACACGTGACTTTTTCCTTTTTTCGGCGGAATGTACAATTCCATTTGGTCTGAAAATAAAAGCAAACCAACTTTATCATTATTTTGAATGGCCGAAAACGCCAGAGTTGCCGCAATTTCTGTAATGGTATCTCGTTTAAATTGTTGCGTGGTCCCAAAATATTCCGAGCCGCTGACATCTACCATTAGCATCATTGTCAATTCTCTTTCCTCTTCAAAAACCTTCACAAAAGGCTCATTGTATCGGGCAGTTACATTCCAGTCAATTGCCCTGATATCGTCGCCATACTGGTATTGTCGAACTTCAGAAAAAGTCATACCACGTCCTTTAAACGAACTGTGGTATTCGCCGGAAAATATGTGATTAGACAAGCGACGTGTCTTAATCTCAATTTTACGAACTTTTTTAAGTATTTCTTTAGTATCCATTTATTTAGGTTGGCAATATTCAGTTGCAGTTTTCAGTATCCAGTTGCAGTTTTCAGTATTCAGTTGCAATAACAATATTTAAAAGCGACTGCAAACTGTAACTGTAAACTGTACACTACTTACTAAGGTACTTCAACTTCATTTACAATTTTATTGATAATGTCTTCTGAAGTAATGCTTTCTGCTTCCGCTTCATAAGTAACGCCAATTCTGTGACGCAAAACATCGTGCACAACCGCACGAACATCTTCAGGAATTACATAACCCCTTCGTTTTATGAAAGCGTAGCATTTTGCGGCAAGCGCCAAGTTGATGCTTCCTCGGGGAGAAGCGCCAAAACTTATCAAACCTTTTAAATCTGGCAGGTTATATTTTTCGGGAAAACGTGTGGCAAAAATAATGTCGAGAATGTATTTTTCAATTTTCTCATCCATATAAACTTCACGCACAGCCTTTCTTGCCCTTATAATTTGATCAATGGAAGCCACCGCGTTCACCGTTCCGTAACTGTCATTTAAATGTTGGCGCATTATTAATTGCTCTTCCTCTAACTTAGGATAGTTAATCACCGTTTTCAACATAAATCGGTCAATTTGCGCTTCCGGCAAAGGATATGTTCCTTCTTGTTCAATTGGGTTTTGGGTTGCCATCACCAAAAAAGGTTCCTCTAACTTAAATGTAGTGTCACCAATAGTGATTTGGCGTTCTTGCATGGCTTCCAATAAAGCGGATTGCACTTTAGCGGGCGCTCGGTTAATCTCATCCGCCAACACAAAATTTGCGAAAATAGGCCCCTTTTTTATGGTAAAATCATTGACTTTAACATTATAAATCATTGTTCCAATCACGTCGGCTGGCAACAAATCTGGCGTAAACTGAATTCTGCTAAACTTTCCCTGAACCGCTTTTGCCAAGGTATTTATGGCCAGTGTTTTTGCCAAACCAGGAACGCCTTCCAACAAAATATGGCCGTTTCCCAACAAGCCGATAAGCAATCTTTCAACCATCTGTTTTTGGCCAACAATCACTTTGTTCATTTCCATCATCAACAAATCCACAAAGGCGCTTTCTCTTTCAATTTTTTCATTTATGGCCCTAATATCTACTGAAACGTTATTTTCTTCAATCATATTTATTGTTTTAAAGGCGTGAATTTAACATACTTTATTACGCTATGCAAATAGCATAAATATTTTCTTAAAACTTGTTAAAAATTGGTTAAAAGTTAAAGCAAAACTTGAGGTTTAATAAGTTTTTAACAACTGCTGGCTTCCATCAAAAAAGCATCCATAAAAGAGGGAAATAAAAATACGGAAATTAAAAATAACTTAGCGCTTAAAATTTTATTTATAAGTTTCAACACCAATATTCTAAAATATATAATAGTAAATTTTTTGCTGAATATGTTACTTTATAGCTAACAAAATAAACAAAACATTGCATTATTATAATGATTAATGACTTTAGTTTAACAATATTTTAACGTTTAATTGCATAATCTATTTTTTTGTTTAATCTTTGGAAAAAATAAAAACACATTACATGAAAAAATCACTGACCAAATTTAAGATTTTAGCATTTCTATTTCTTATTCCCATAGTTACTTGGGCGCAAACTACTGTTTCAGGTAAAATTGTAAATGCAAAAGGGGAAGGAATTCCGTTCGCAACTGTTGTGGAAGAAGGCACTTCAAACGGAACAACCACTGATGACAATGGAAATTTTCAATTTAAAGTTTCAAAATTGCCAACCATGATAATTACTTCCTTCATTGGATTTGAAACAAAAAAGCAACAAATAGCTTCAGCAACTGGCATTCACATTGCCTTGCAGGAAGAAAGTGTTGGGTTAAGTGAAGTTGTTGTAACAGGAAACAGGGCAAAGCCACGAACTGTGCTAGATTCACCAGTGCCTATAGACAATATTGGCGTTAATGAATTAAAATCGAGCGGACAAACGACCATAGACCAAATGTTAAATTACAAAGTTCCCTCTTACAATGCTTCCAGCCAAACCATTTCTGATGCAACCGCTCATTTTGATCCGGCCGATTTAAGAGGTTTAGGCCCAAGCAGGACTTTGGTTTTGGTTAATGGCAAAAGAAAAAATCAGAGTTCTTTGGTTTATATCAATGATACTCCCGGAAAGGGTGAAGTTGGAACAGACATGAAAAGTATTCCGACTGCAGCCATTGAAAGAATTGAAGTGTTAAGGGACGGCGCATCAGCCCAATATGGTTCAGATGCGATTGCAGGGGTAATTAACATTGTTTTAAAAGAAAATGTGGAATACACCAGCATCAACGTTAATTCCGGAATTACCACTGAAGGTGATGGATTTATCTTTGGTGCCGATTTAAATTCAACTTTAAATGTTGGGGAAGAAGGCTATATCAATTTCTCTTTATCCTATTCACACCAAGAACTTACCAACAGGGCCGGAAAACCTGGAGCAGACAATTTATTTGGTGTTCCTGCCAATGATCCAACTTTCGGACCTTGGTTAAGCAAAAATCCGGATTTGGGAATGACTATTGGTCAGCCTGAAATGAAAAACGGACAACTATTTTACAATGCGGCCTTTCCTTTTAAAAACAATTCAGGCGAATTTTACGCTTTTGGAGGTTTAAGTGTTAGACGGGGAACCAGTTTTGCTTTATACAGAACACCTTATTGGGTAACAGACCCTTTTAATTTATTGCATGAAGCAGGAACAGAATATAACGGATTTCAACCAACTTTTGAAACAGCTATTCAAGATTTCAACAATAGTGTTGGCGTAAAATTTGATTTATTTGGATTTAATGCCGATTTAAGCGGAACTTTTGGCATCAATGAAATTAATTATACCATTGGAAATACCCTAAATGTTGATTTAGGCGCTGCAAGTCCAACGAGTTTTCAGGCAGGAGGCTATTCTTTTAGCAATTTAATTGGAAACTTTGATTTGAGCAGAAGCTTTGGTCAACTGAGTTTGGCATTTGGAGCAGAAGCCAGGCAGGAAATTTTTAAAGCTAGCGCAGGAGAACCAAATTCTTATTTTGGAGGAGGCGCACAATCATTTCCGGGAATTCAGCCAACCAACGCCGTTAATGAAGACAGAACCAATTATGGCGTATATGCAAACATGGATTGGGACATTTCCGATGCTTTTTTAATTGGCGGCGCGGTTCGTTATGAAGATTTCTCTGATTTTGGCGACAACTCTTCATGGAAAATTAACTCAAGGTATAAATTAGGCGCCAAAGGTGCGCTTAGAGCTTCTTACGGAACTGGTTTTAGGGCACCATCATTGCATCAAATATTTTTGAGCAATATTCAAACATTGGTTTCAGGAGGCACAATTTCAAACCAAGGAACTTTTAGCAATGTAGATCCTGTGATACGTGATGGTTTAGGCGTTCCTCAATTGCATGCTGAGAAATCTGAAAATCTATCCGCAGGAATTACCTTGCAACCAGTCAATAATTTATCTTTCTCATTAGATTTTTATAAAATAAACGTTGATGACAGGGTGTTATTTACAGGAGAAGTTGGTTTTGACGGCGACAACAACACCATAAATCCTGTTGAACAAATTTTAAATGACTTCAGCGTTACCAGCATCAAATTTTTCGTTAATGCAGTAAATACGGAAACTTACGGTGCCGATTTTGTGGCCAACTATTCAAATATCGCTTTAGGTGCAGGAACTTTAGCCGTTAACTTGGCCGGAAACTTAAACGACACCAAAATTAATGGACAAATTAATACGCCTCAAGTTTTGGCTGCTAATGGCTATGATATTTTTAACAGAAAAGAACAAGCCAGAATTACCGATTCAAGGCCAAAAACTAAAGTATTGTTGGGATTCGACTATAAAATTAATGATTTTAGCGCGCAATTAAACAACACTTATTTTGGCGAAGTTACTTGGCAACATGGAAGCGATGCTTCTAAAGACCAAACATTTGCAGGTAAAGTGATAACCGACATTAACTTTAATTATGCTTTTTCTGAAAAAGTTTCCGTTAATTTATCAGTGAATAACTTGTTAAATGTGTATCCGGATGCTATTGACACCAAAGGAGATGTTGTTACAGATCTTGGCGGCCGTTTTAAATATCCTTGGGAAGTAAATCAGTTTGGATTTAACGGAACAATTTTAAAAGCGGGTTTAAGTTATAAGTTTTAAACTCATCAATTATTAAGCATAAAAAAGGAGACGAATTCGTCTCCTTTTTTATGCTTAATATTTTTTTAAAATAAATTGCTCCCCATCAAATTCCCCATACGTGAAATGGACAATCCAATCTCCGGTATTGATGTATTTTGAATTTTCAGAAAGTGCTATTTCAAGAGGCAAATGACGGTGGCCAAACACAAAATAATCGTAATGTGTTTCAGTTAATTTCATTTTGGCATATTGCACCAGCCACTCGTTTTCTTCGCCTAAAAACTTCACATCTTCCACACCCGAAATGAGTTTGTTTTTAACCGAAAGATGTTGCG
>PHDE01000241.1 GCA_002842505.1 Bacteroidetes bacterium HGW-Bacteroidetes-3
ATATTAATTTATCAACGGATATTTATTTTGGATTATTCGCTTAAAATAATGGTCTGCACTGGATTCAAAAACAATAATTTTATTCTTCTTGAAAATTGCTTAATTTTGCGCACTTAAATTTTTGATTTGGTAAAGATAGGAGACATAAAATTGTGCGATTTCCCGCTGTTGCTGGCGCCGATGGAAGACGTGAGCGATCCGCCGTTTAGGGCTTTGTGCAAAGAACAAGGCGCAGATGTGGTTTATACCGAGTTTATTTCTTCGGAAGGATTGATTCGCGATGCGGCAAAAAGCAGAAAAAAACTGGACATTTATGAAAAAGAACGTCCGGTTGGCATTCAAATATTTGGCGCAAATTTAGAATCTATGTTAAGAACGGTAGAGATTGTTGAACAATCGAATCCGGATATTATCGACATTAATTTTGGCTGTCCGGTAAAAAAAGTGGTATGCAAAGGTGCCGGAGCCGGTATTTTAAAAGATATCGATTTGATGGTGAGCTTGACAGAAGCGATGGCAAAACACACCAATTTACCCATAACCGTTAAAACCCGTTTGGGGTGGGACGAAAATTCCATAAAAATTGTTGAAGTTGCCGAACGTTTACAGGATATTGGTTGTAAAGCAATTTCAATTCACGGCCGTACGCGCGCCCAAATGTATAAAGGCGAAGCTGATTGGAGCCATATTGCCGCAGTGAAAAACAATCCGAGAATGCACATTCCCATTTTTGGAAACGGCGATGTAAATTCCCCTGAACGCGCTATGGAAATGCGCGATAAATTTGGATTGGACGGCGCTATGATTGGCCGTGCGAGCATTGGGAATCCGTGGTTTTTTAAACAAGTGAAACATTTTTTTGCAACTGGCGAACATTTGCCTGAAATTACCATTGCCGATCGCGTTGAAATGGCAAAAAGACATCTTCAAATGGAAATTGACTGGAAAGGTGTTGAAATTGTGGGCGTTATGGAAACCCGTCGCCATTATACCAACTATTTTAAAGGCATCCCCGATTTTAAAGAATACCGTTTAAAAATGGTAAAGTCAGATTCTGCGCAAGAGGTGTATGATGTTTTTGAGGAAGTTCTTCAGAAATTTGCGTAATTGTATATTGAAAAATTTATAGATATTTGAAATGGTTCATTAATCATTTAATTTATAAAAAAAGCAGTTTGAAAATTTCAAACTGCTTTTTTTATTGTTAGGAATTTTATTTATTTTAAATCGAATCTATCTGCATTCATAACTTTTACCCAAGCATTCACAAAATCTTGTACAAATCGTTCTTTATTATCATCTTGTGCGTAAAATTCAGCATAAGAACGTAAAATGGAGTTTGAACCAAATACCAAATCAGTTCGTGTAGCTGTAAATTTTATTGCTCCTGTTTTTTTAGAACGAATATTATACAATCCATTTTCTGATGGTTCCCAAGTGTAACCCATATCTGTTAAATTTACAAAAAAGTCGTTAGACAAAGCACCAATAGTATCTGTAAATACGCCGTGTTTTGTTTCGCCATAGTTGGTTCCTATAACACGCATTCCGCCCAATAAAACAGTCATTTCAGGAGCCGTTAACCCCATTAATTGGGTGCGATCCAACATTAATTCTTCTGGACTTACTATATAGTCTTTTTTCAACCAGTTTCTATACCCATCAGCTAATGGCTCTAAAGGCTCAAATGATGCTGCGTCAGTCATTTCATTAGTTGCATCACCACGTCCAGGAGCAAAAGGAATTGTAATAGTTGTTCCCGCATTTTTTGCTGCTTGTTCAATACCTACATTTCCTGCCAATACAATTGTATCTGCAATACTTATTCCAAATTCTGTTGCAATTGGTTCTAAGAATGATAGTACTTTTGCTAATTTTTCTGGCTCGTTTCCTTCCCAATCTTTTTGAGGACTTAATCTAATTCTTGCTCCATTTGCACCTCCACGCTTATCTGAACCTCTAAATGTTCTAGCACTGTCCCAAGCTATAGCAACCATTTCAGAAATAGTTAATCCAGAATTTGCTATTTTTTCTTTAACGGCAGCAACATCATACGCTGTTTTTCCTTTAGGAATAGGATCTTGCCAAATTAAATCTTCTTGAGGAACATCATGTCCAAAATAACAAGATTTAGGTCCCATATCACGATGGGTTAATTTAAACCAAGCACGTGCAAAAGCATCAGAAAAAGCATCAAAATCGTTCATAAATTTCAATGAAATTTTTTTATAAGTTGGATCAACTTTCATTGCCATATCTGCATCAGTCATCATAGGATTATGGTGTATAGAAAAGTCTTCAACATCAACTGGTTTATCTTCTTCTTTTATAGTTTTAGGTTCCCATTGCCAAGCTCCTGCAGGGCTTTTTCGCAATTCCCATTCGTGTTTAAATAACATTTCAAAAAAACCATTATCCCATTTCGTTGGGTTGGTAGTCCAGGCTCCTTCTAAACCGCTGGAAACCGTATAGCG
>PHDE01000054.1 GCA_002842505.1 Bacteroidetes bacterium HGW-Bacteroidetes-3
TTTTGTTCATAATCCCGGCCTCTTTTTTTGATGTTTTGGAGTAATTGAGGCGTGTTTTGATAAAGATAGATATACAAATCGGGTTTTGAAATTTCTTTGTACATAATGTCGAACATTTTTCTGTACAAATAAAATTCATCTTTTTGCAACGTAATTTGTGCAAAAATAAGCGACTTAAAAATGTAATAATCCGAAACAATAAAGTTTTTAAATAAATCAAATTGCGCTAAATCATCCGAAAGCTGCGAATATCTGTCGGCCAAAAAGCTCATTTCCAGCGGAAAAGCATAGCGATCGTTGTCTTCGTAAAATTTCGGTAAAAACGGATTGTCGGCAAAGCGTTCCAAAATAATTTTCGCATTAAAATCTTCTGCAATCATGGTGGCTAGCGTTGTTTTGCCAGAGCCTATATTTCCTTCAATGGCAATATAATTGAATTTTTCAGCGAGTGAAACAGGACGTTTAAGCGTTAAAAAAGTTTTTTCAACAGGACTGTTGTCTGTGCAGTTTTCCAAACAGGTTTGAATGCGCTGTTTGGTAATTGGGTGGATTAAATTGGGTGAAATTTCAGCCAAAGGAACCATCACAAACTTTCTGTTTAGCATATCTTTATGCGGCACAATTAACTCTTTTGAAATAATTATTTCAGTATCAAAAAGCAACACGTCAATATCAATAGTTCGCGATTTATATCCTGCTTCTGGAGTTCTGTTTCTCCCTAGTGAAAGTTCAATTTCATGAATGGAATTCAACAGTTTTTCCGGGTTTAATCCAGTAGAAATTTGAATGCAGCAATTTAAAAAATCATCACTCTTAAATCCCCAGGATGCTGTTTTGTAGATGGAGGAAATCTTTACAACTGCGCCTATATTTTCGGCAATTAAATCAACAGCCCGCTGTAAATTTTCAAGCTTATTTCCTTGGTTGCTTCCCAATGATAAATATGTAGGTCTTAATATTTGCATAAAGTGATTGCAAAGAAAAGAAAAGTATCAGATAAATATCTATCTTTGCGCCTCAATTTATAAACATTTATAAACTTTTTTCTTATACTAAATTCAAGGTTAACATGAAATTTTTGGGAAATTTAATAGCGTCAATTTTAGGGACTTTAATTGCATTGGGCATTCTGTTTATGTTATTTATCGTTATAGCCATGGCATTTGGCGAATCGGAAAAGGTGGTGGTGAAAAGCAATTCGGTTTTAGAAATAAGATTGGATGATGCCATAAAAGATTATTCCCCAAAAGGAACCGATTTTCTTGATGAATTTTTTGCTTTCAGCGATAAAAAAATGGGATTGAATGAAATAATAAATGCCATTGAAAATGCAAAAAATGATGATAATATTAAGGGAATAAGCATTAATACGGTTAACGTAAATGCCGGAATTTCACAAACTCAGGCCATCAGAAAAAAATTGTTGGAATTTAAGGAATCCGGTAAATTTATTATGGCTTATGGAGATGTTTACAACCAAAAATCGTATTATTTAAGTTCTGTGGCCGATTCAGTTTTTATGAATCCTTTGGGCGGAATTGATTTTAAGGGCTTGTCTTCCGAAGTATTGTTTTTTAAAGATTTGCAGGATAAAACCGGGGTAAAAATGGAAGTGATCAGACACGGGAAATACAAAAGTGCCGTTGAGCCGTTTTTATACAATAAAATGAGTGATGAAAATAGAGAGCAAATTACCGCTTTTTTACAATCTATTTGGGGTGAATTGTTAGTGGATATTTCAAAAAGCAGAAATAAAACTATTGAGGAACTTAATGCGGTCGCCGATAATTTATGGGCAAGAAACGCAACATTGGCCGTTAAAAACAATATTGTTGATGATGCTGTTTATATTGATGAATATGATGCCAAATTAAAATTGGCTTCTGGTATTTTAGCGGATGATGAATTGTCAAAAATTACTATTTCAGATTATATTTCGGTAGGGAAAGGAAGGGTGATTTCAACAGCCACCAATAAAATTGCGGTGATTTATGCACAAGGCGAAATTGTTTATGGCAAAGGAAATGAAGATTATATTGGACAGGAATTAATGATTGAAGCGCTACGTAAAGCCAGAAAAGACAAAAGCGTAAAGGCAATTGTATTTAGGATAAATTCACCGGGAGGAAGCGCGTTGGCTTCAGAATTAATTTGGAGAGAATTGGAATTGACCAAAAAAGAACTTCCGTTAGTGGTTTCTATGGGTGATGTTGCGGCATCCGGAGGATATTATATTGCTTGCAATGCAGACAGGATTTTTGCTGAACCAACAACTATCTCAGGATCTATCGGTGTTTTTGGCGCCTTGCCAAATATGAGTAAGTTGGCCGATAATATTGGAATAAATGCCGAACAGGTGAGCACCAATAAAAGTCCAAATTACAGTATTTTTGAACCTATTACAGATGAATTCAGAACGGTAACCACTGAAGGAGTTGAAGACATTTACACCACATTTGTAAAAAGAGTTGCTGATGGAAGAAACATGAGTGTCCAAGCAGTTGACAGCATTGCCCAGGGTCGTGTTTGGGCTGGAGTGGATGCAGTGCAAATTGGTTTGGTTGATGAACTCGGGAATTTGGATGATGCCATAAAGTATGCCGCTGAATTGGCTGCAGTTGTTGACTACAAAGTGCGCAATTACCCAGATTATAAATTAGATTTAGGAGATAAATTACGCGGTTTTCCTTTTATGAAATCAGAAGGAAAAGTGATGAAGGAAGCATTGGGATCGGAAAACTATAAAACGTATCAAATACTGAAGCAATTTTCAGAAATAAAGGGAATACAGGCAAGAATGCCTTTTTTGCTGGAAATTAAGTGATATTTATTCTTTTTGTTATTTTTGCACAACAAGTTGCTTCATTTCATTTCTGTATTTTAAGGGGCTTTTTCCGGTAAATTTCTTAAATAGTTTGTTGAAGTGCGAAAAATTATTAAAACCGCTTTCAAAACAAATATCTGTAATGTTGGTTGGATTTTCGGCCAATAATTTTGTGGCGTGAACTATCCTAAATTCATTTACAAATTGGGTAAATGTTTTTCCAGTTGCTTTTTTAAAATACCTGCAAAAAGCAGGAACTGTCATACTAACTTTTTCGGCAATTTCCTCCAATGGAATAGTTTCTTTAAAGTTTTTGCTCACATGGCCAAATATAATATCAATCTTCCTGTTGTCTTGTGGCTCAACTTCAAATGCAAATCCGTCAACATTTAATATGGTATAATTTTTTGATTCTGCCAAATCTTTTAAAATCTCCAAAAAGCGAATGATTTGTTCAATTCGGTCGAAATTTAACAAAGCTTCTATTTTTGGGCCAACCACAAGTTTAGTTTCAATGCCAAATACGAGTCCCTTTTTAGCTTTTTCAAATAGTTTTTTTACGGATGACATTTCTGGGATATTAAAAAAATGCTCCCCTAAAAAGTCTTCTTTAAATTGAACAATTGTTTCTGACCCATTTGTGGTGAACCTATCGGCAAAACCACTGTGCGGCAATCCAGCGCCTAATAATAATAATTGACTATTATTGAAATAGGACAAATGGCTTCCTATATGTCTTTTTCCTTTTGCTTTGTTAACGTACACCAATTCAAGTTCAGGATGAAAATGCCAAAACGGTAATTTGTTTTCCACCATCTCTGTATGTCGCTTAACGTGTAGCGAACTTCCAAACTCGGGATTTATCTTTTCAAATGCGGGTTTTGTGTTTTTCATTTTAGCTTTCTTTTAAACAAATTTAGAGATAATGCCATTAGTAAATATATGGTTATTTCACCTATTTATGTTCTAAATTAACTTTACATTAATTTAATATGGAATAAAGTGTTAAAATAGCATATAAATTGGAAAAATTAGAGGTGGTTTACTTAGGTGTTTGTGTATACTTTTGTTTTGTACTAATTAAAAAATATATATAATTATGAAAAATTTACTCAAAAGAAGTTTACTGATTGCGGCCATTTTTACTTTACCAATTAGTAATGCAATGAGCAATGAACCTAACCCAGACTCTAATATTATTATTGTTAATGGGAAATTAATTGATTTAACTTTAGATTATGCTGATGGTAATTTAGAAGTTAATGTTCAAGATAGCTTTGGATTTGTTTTGTACAGAGAAAAATACACCGGAGCATCGTTAAGCAGAAAATTTGATTTAACATTATTGCCAAACGGGAATTATATTTTTGAAATAAACGGACAAACAAAAATTAAAATGATTCCTTTTACGGTGACTGCAAACAATGTTGATTTCGAAAAAGAAAAAGAAACAATTTTCTTTAAACCTATTGTCAGATTTAAAAATGATGTTGTTTTTATTTCAAAATTGGCTTTAAATAAGGAAGCGCTGCATATAAAGGTTTATGACCCCAACGCTAATTTGATTTATTCAGAGGAGTTAAAGAACAATTTGAATTTAGGCCGTAAACTTAGCTTTTCTAAACTTGAACCAGGTAATTACAGGGTGGTTTTAAAAAGTGACGGAAGAATATTTGAGGAAACATTAAAAAAAATATAAATAAAATTACCTTGAATATAAAGCGTTAAATTTTAAAAAAACAAGAGAAAGAGAATTTTAAAAAAGGGGGTTATTTAGCTAAATAACCTCTTTTTTTGTTCTAATATAAGTTACAAAGCTATAATCATACTTATTTTTTTCGTCAGCTTTAAAAACTTCCCGCGAAGTTTCTTCCCAAATAGTTTTATTTATTTCAGGAAAAAAAACATCGGCTTCAAATTTATGGTGCACAAAAGTGATATCAAGCTTGTCCGCAAATGGCATTGCTTGTTTGTAAATTTCTGCGCCACCCAAAATAAACGGATTTTCATCTTTTTTTGAGGCAATTTCTAGCGCTTCTTTTAAAGAATTTACTGTAATGCAATTTTCAACTTTATAATTTTTATCGCGAGTGATAATGATATTTATTCTGTTGGGAAGCGGTTTTCCCAACGATTCATAAGTTTTTCGCCCCATAATAACCGCGTGGTTTAAGGTCGTTTTTTTGAATCGATTTAAATCGGCCGGTAAATGCCAAATCAATTGGTTGTTTTTTCCCAAGGCATTATTCTCCGCAATGGCGGCTATGATAGTTACCATTATTCTGTTAAATTTTTTTTGGAAATTTCTTCTTGATTTAAGGCTAAATCTTCATATTTCAGGGCGTAATTGCTTTTAATTTCTTTTTCTAATTCCGCTATTTTTAATTCTTGCTTTCTTACTAATTTTTCGGTTTGTGCGCGTTCCCATTCTTTTCCCATAAAGCGATTGGTGACAAATACATTGATAAAATGCAACACAAAAAAGAAGAACCACAACGTTATGGCCCAAACAAACCAGTCGCTTACAATATTTTCTCCTACGTTAAATATTTTATTAAGGGCAATTAAAAATACCGAACCCACTAAAAAAACCACGAAATGAAAATACAATCTTTTTTTTTGTTTTGCGCGATTTCGGGCATTTTCATACAACTCGTGTTGTTTATTTAGGTCATCCATAATTACATATTTTTAACCCATTCTTTAATATAGGCCGTAAAATCTTCTGTTTCGTTTGTGTCTTCCTGTTGTTTTTTTTCAAAAGCAACATTTAAAAATTTCAAAACATTTTTGTCTGAAGTATTTAAAAGGTATTCAATGGATTTTAACAATTCAACATCATCAATTTCAATGATTCTTTCAAGTATTTTAATTTTTAGTCCTGCTGTATTCATGCTTCTTTTTTTAAGGTGCCTAAATATATTAAATGTTTTGCAAATTGTTTATTAAAGAATTATTAATTTTTTAAAAATTACAATTATTATTTTGATTTCAGGGCTATTGGAGTTGCAATTTTTTAAGAATCAATCTTCTAGCAATTTTTATACAGAAACATCTCCTTTAATATGTGGATGCGGATTGTAATTTACCAAAGTAAAGTCTTCAAACTTAAAATCGAAGATGTTTTTAACTTTTGGATTTATTTCCATAATTGGCAACGCTCTTGGTTCTCTGGAAAGCTGTAAATCAATTTGTTCACTATGGTTGCTGTAAATATGCGCATCACCAAAAGTGTGGATAAAATCCCCAGGCTTTAAATCGCAAACTTGGGCTACCATCATGGTGAATAAGGCATAGGAAGCAATATTGAAAGGAACGCCTAAAAAAATGTCGGCGCTGCGTTGGTATAGTTGGCAAGATAATTTTCCGTTGGCCACATAAAATTGAAAAAAAGCGTGGCAAGGCGGCAAAGCAGCTTTTCCGTTGGCCACATTTTCTGAAAAAGAAAGTGAAGTGTCAGGTAAAACACTCGGATTCCAGGCTGAAACCAGCATTCTTCTGCTGTCAGGATTTGTTTTTATGGTTTGGATTAATTCAGAAATTTGGTCAATGCCTTCGCTGTTCCAGTTCCGCCATTGATGTCCATAAACTGGTCCCAGATCACCGTTTTCATTTGCCCAGGCATCCCAAATTTTCACCCCATTTTCTTTTAAATATTGAATATTGGTTTCTCCTTTTAAAAACCACAGCAATTCATAAATAATGGATTTTAAATGTAGTTTTTTTGTGGTCAGCATTGGGAATCCTTCACTTAAATCGAACCGCATCTGATAGCCAAATACACTTTTTGTCCCAGTTCCTGTTCGGTCTTCCTTAAACGTTCCTTTTTCCTGAACGTATTTTATTAAGTCTAGGTATTGTTTCATTTTGTTGTTTAGTCGTTAAGTTGTTTAGTTGTTTTTTTTGAACAATTAAACAAATACTTTCAGTAGTTTATTTTTTAATCAAATTTAATATTCCCCCTTCGGGGGTTAGGGGGCTAGCCAATAATCATTCCTGCAATAGTTGCTGATAACAATGAGGCTATTGAACCGCCAATAACTGCTTTCAATCCAAACTTCGACAAAGTTTTTCTTTGGCCGGGCGCCAAGGAACCAATGCCCCCAATTTGAATACCAATGGATGCAAAGTTGGCAAAACCGCACAACATATAGGTGGCCATAATAACCGATTTACTGTAAGTAAGGTGGGTAATATTGGCCATATTTTTTAATTCGGCCAGTTGAATATAGCCCACAAATTCGCTTGCGGCCAATTTTACGCCCAACAATTGTCCCATCAGCATCATATCTTCTCTTGCAACGCCAATTAACCACATCAAAGGCGCAAAAATAGTTCCTAAAATTGCTTCCAAAGAAAATTGTTGGTATGGTGTATAAGCCACAATCCAGTCATTTAAATAAGTTACAGAACCAACCCATCCCAAAATGCCGTTTATCATGGCAATTAAAGCCACAAATACCAATAACATTGCGGCAACATTTGCGGCTAATTTTAAGCCTTCAGTAGTGCCGTTGGCGATGGCATCTAAAATATTTGAACCGATTTTTTCTTGGGAAACTTTTACGTCGGTATTAATTTCTTCGGTTTGCGGATAAAGCATTTTTGAGATTACAATGGCTCCGGGTGCCGCCATTACTGATGCTGCCAGTAAATGTTTGGCAAATTGAAGCCGTAAAACAGGATCGTTTCCGCCTAAAAATCCGATATAAGCGGCCAAAACACCACCGGCAACAGTGGCCATTCCACCAATCATCACCAATAATATTTCTGAACGGTTCATTCGTTCCAAATAAGCTTTTATCATTAAAGGCGCTTCCGTTTGGCCCAAAAATATATTTCCGGCAACCGATAAACTTTCGGCGCCTGAAATTTTCAATAATTTGGTCAATACCAATGCCATTCCTTTCACAATAATTTGGATAACACCCAAATAAAATAATAGGGAAGTTAATGCCGAAAAGAAAATGATGGTGGGCAAAATTTGAAACACAAATATAAATCCGTACGAATCAATATTCATCAATCCACCAAATAAAAATTGACTTCCGGCTCCCGTAAAATCTAATATACTGGTGAAAATACCTCCAAGAAATTCGAATATATGCTGAACAAACGGCACTTTTAAAACACCAATGCCAATAAGCAATTGCGCTGTTAAACCGGCGCCAACTGTCTTCCAATTAATGGCTTTTCGGTTGCTGCTGAATAAATAAGCAATAAGAAGCAAAGACACCATTCCCAAAACCCCGCGCCATAAGGAGGTTGTGGAGAATCCTTGGTTGTCAATAATCGTATTTTGAATAGTTTCTTGTGCGTTTGCTGAAAAAATACTGAAGAAGCAAAGGAGAGCTAAGCTTGTTTTTTTTATCATAAATATGTTGTTATGAAGTGCGTTTGGTTATTTCGTCACGAATTTTTGCGGCCAATTCATAATCTTCATTTAGAACGGCTTTGCTTAATTTTTCATTTAATTCTTCCAACGTGTCTTTTGAGAATGAACTTACTTTTTCAGGTTCCTCAACTAATTTTTCAATGCTTAAGGTATCTTTTTCGTCCGTTAATTCATCCTTGGCTTTTAAATAGATTCCTGCCTTGTCCAAAATATTTTCATAGGTATAAATTGGCGCATTAAAACGAGTTGCCAAAGCAATGGCATCAGAAGTTCGGGTATCAATAATTTCTTCAATTTTGTCGCGCTCACAAATCAAGCTTGAATAAAACACGCCATCAACCAACTTATGGATGATTACTTGTTTAATTGCAATATGAAATCGGTCGGCAAAACTTTTAAATAAGTCGTGTGTAAGCGGGCGTGGAGGTTTTATTTCCTTTTCCAAAGCAATGGCAATGCTCTGGGCTTCAAATGCGCCAATTACGATTGGCAACGTTCTGGAGCCATCCACTTCGCTCAAAACTAAGGCGTAAGCGCCGCTTTGTGTTTGACTGTAAGATATTCCTTTAATATTTAGGCGAACTAAACTCATACGTTAAAATTAACAAAAAAGACCGTCTAATCAAAGGAATTTATCCCAATAATTAGGCAGCCTTGTTTCGAGGCACAATTTAATAAAATTATGCGTTATTCGCTTTAAATTCTTTTAACTTTTCAATTAATTTAGGAACCACTTCAAAAGCATCGCCAACAATACCATAATCTGCCGCTTTAAAGAAAGGCGCTTCGGGATCTGTATTGATCACAACTTTAACTTTTGAGGAGTTTACGCCGGCCAAATGCTGGATGGCGCCTGAAATTCCGATGGCAATGTATAAGTTTGAAGAAACGGGTTTCCCTGTTTGCCCAACGTGTTCGCTATGAGGTCTCCAGCCCAAATCCGATACCGGTTTTGAACAAGCGGTCGCCGCGCCTAAAACACTGGCTAATTCTTCTATCATTCCCCAATTTTCCGGACCTTTTAAACCTCTTCCGCCAGAAACCACTATATCGGCGTCTGCAATCGTAACTTTACCTTTAGTTTGCTCAATGGCTGTGGAAACCAGATTGCTTTCAACCAAAATAGGTGAAAACGCTTCCGTTGTTCCAGATACTTTGTTTTCAACCAATCCGAAGGAATTTTTTGCAAGTCCAATCACTTTAATATCGGTTAATATTTGGGTATTGTTAAAGGCTTTATTTGAAAATGTTTTTCTTTTCACGGTAAAAGGAGCAATGGCGGTTGGCAATGCAATCACATTGCTTGCAAAACCTGCATTTAAATTGGCAGCAACAATTGGTGCAAAGTACAATCCGTTTGCGTTTGAATCGATGATAACAACTTGCGCGCTTTCTTTTTCCGCGGCTTGTTTAACAATGTTGGCAACTATTTTGGCATTAAAAATTTTCAATGCGTCATTTGAAACTGTTAAAACTTTTTCGGCGCCATAATTATAAAGTACTGCTGACTCACTTGAATTTATCGTCAATACCACTAAGTTGGTTCCCAATTGCTCAGCAACTTTTTTCCCGTAGGAAGTTACTTCAAGAGCAGATTTTTTAAATTTTCCTTCCGATGATTCGGCAAAAACTAATACTGACATATATGTTTATTTGTTTATTCGTTGATAGGTTTATTTGTTGAGTTTAATAACTCTTCAATCTTTCAATTTTTTCAATAATTAGATAACTTTTGCTTCGTTGTGCAATAAACTGATAAGTTCACCCACATTGTCAGCATCCACTAATTTACAGGCCGATTTTGCTGGCTGTTTTTCAAATGAAACAATGGAAGTTGTTGCTTTTCCGTTAGAAGATTCAACAATAGCCAATGGTTTTTGGCGCGCCATCATAATGCCGCGCATATTTGGAATTCTCAAATCTTTTTCTTCAACCAAACCTTTTTGTCCGGCTATAATTAAAGGAAGGTTTGCTGAAAGCGTTTCTTTCCCGCCATCAATTTCGCGTGAAATAGTTGCCTTATCGCCTTCAATCTCAAGTCCGATACAAGCATTTACAAAATTGAAGTCCAATAAAGTGGCAAGCATTGCAGGCACCATTCCTCCGTTATAATCGATGGATTCTTTTCCGGCAAGCACCAAATTGTAACCTCCGTTTTTTACAATTTCAGCCAATTCTTTTGCAACAGTAAAACCGTCTAAAGCTTCAGTATTCACCCTAATGGCATCGTCGGCGCCAATGGCCAAAGCCTTGCGCAAAGTTGGTTCTGTAGTGGCGTTTCCAACAGTGGCAACGGTTACTGAGGCTCCTTGCTTTTCTTTAAACCACATGGCTCTTGTCAGCGCAAACTCATCATAGGGATTTATCACATATTGCACGCCGCTACTGTCGAATTTAGTGTTATTTTCACTAAAATTAATTTTTGAAGTAGTGTCCGGAACGTGACTGATACAAACTAATATTTTCATGGAATTAGGTATTTTGGATATTTGGTATAAAATTACACGTCTTTTTATTTATTATGCTACGAATATAATAATTTTTTTAAATATATTATGCACGCATAGTAATTTTTTTATAAAAACGTTATTTTTTTCGACAAAGCTGTTATAATTGCTTAATTTTGCAAATCCAAAAAAATAGATTAAGATGAAGACAATACAATTTAGAGAAGCGATATGTGAGGCCATGAGTGAGGAAATGCGAAGGGATGAAACCATTTACCTGATTGGAGAAGAAGTTGCTGAATATAATGGTGCCTATAAAGCTTCAAAAGGGATGTTGGATGAGTTTGGCGCAAAACGCGTAATTGATTCTCCAATTGCCGAACTTGGTTTTACAGGAATTGCAATTGGATCTGCCATGAACGGAAATAGGCCAATTGTGGAATATATGACCTTTAACTTTGCCTTGGTGGGCATTGACCAAATCATAAATAACGCTGCCAAAATCAGACAAATGTCGGGCGGACAAATAAATTGCCCTATTGTATTTAGAGGTCCAACAGGATCTGCCGGACAATTGGGAGCCACACATTCACAGGCTTTTGAGAACTGGTTTGCAAACACGCCGGGCTTAAAAGTGGTGGTGCCTTCAAATCCGTATGACGCAAAAGGTTTGCTAAAAGCCGCAATTAGAGATGATGACCCAGTTATTTTTATGGAATCTGAACAAATGTATGGTGATAAAGGCGAAGTGCCGGATGGAGAATATATAGTTCCAATTGGCGTGGCCGACATAAAAAGAGCAGGAACAGATGTTACGGTGGTTTCCTTCGGAAAAATAATTAAAGAGGCATACAAAGCCGCTGAAATTTTAGAAAAAGAAGGAATTTCAATTGAAATTATAGATTTACGCACCATCAGGCCAATGGACAGCGAAGCCATTTTTAAATCGGTAAGGAAAACAAACCGATTGGTTATCCTGGAAGAAGCCTGGCCATTCGGAAGCGTTTCCTCCGAAATTACTTTTCAAGTGCAGGAAAATGTTTTCGATTATTTGGACGCGCCCATAAAAAGAATTACCACTGCCGATACTCCCGCTCCTTATTCCCCAGTTTTATTGGAAGAATGGTTGCCAAATGCAAATGATGTCGTAAAAGCCGTAAAAGAAGTACTGTATAAAAAATAGGGCATAGAATTTGCACACCAACTACCTTTCAATTTAAGCTTGAAAGGTTTTTTAATGATGAAAAAAAATAATATTTTCTTAAGTTTTCTGTTTTCATTTGTCTTTTTAGCGGGTTTTTCCCAGGTAAAAATCGGCGGTGTCGTTAAAGACGAAAATAACCAATCAATTCCATTTGCCAATATTGTTTTTGTGGGCTCTTCCACTGGGACTGTTTCAGATGAAAACGGAAAGTTCTATCTGGAATCAAACAAAACATATACAAAAATAGAGGTTTCATTTTTGGGCTATGAAAACAAAATTGTTCCTATAAAAAGCAGGGATTTTAATTTAACAATTAACTTAAAAGAAGAGGCTTCCCAATTAAAGGAAGTTTTTATTTATAGCGGAAAGGTTAAGAAAAAAGGCAATCCGGCCATCGCCATATTGGAAAAAATTTGGGCGAAAAAGCGCCATAACGGCATCTATTTATTTGACCAATACCAGTATGAAAAGTATGAGAAGCTCGAGTTTGACATGAACAACGTGGATAGCGCCATGATGAAAAGCCGATTTTTTAAAGGGATGGAATTTGTTTTTGAGGGACTTGACACTTCGCGCTTTACAGGAAAAGCGTTTTTGCCTATTTTTATCAATGAATCCGTTTACAAATCTTTTGGTAAAAATAAAGACGGAAGAAAACTTCGGGAAGATTTGGTCGCCAATAAAAATTCGGGGTTCAACAACAACCAAACCGTCATTGCATTTATCAAGGATCTGTATGTAGATTATAATGTGTACGACAGCTATATCAAAATTTTCGATAAAAGTTTTGTGAGCCCTATTTCCAAAGCCGCAGGCGTTTCAACCTATAATTATATTTTGTCCGACAGTGCTTTTATAGACAATAAATGGTGCTATAATATTCTTTACTATCCACGACGAAAAAGCGAAATGACTTTTAAAGGTAATTTTTGGGTGAATGACACCACATTCGCCATCAAAGAAATTAATATGCAAGCCACCAGAAGCGCCAATATTAACTGGGTAAAAGATATTTATATTGAACAGGAATTTGAGGTTTTAAATGATTCCGTGTTTTTGTTGCAACGGGATTATATGATGTCCGATTTTAGTTTGAACAAAAAAGACAAATCGAAAGGGTTGTACGGAAAAAGAACCACTATGTATAAAGATTATAAGTTTAATGATAAAAAAGAAGATGATTTTTATAATAAAGAAATAAACATTTACGATAGAAGTATTTATGCAAGAACCGATGATTATTGGAGTGAAAACAGGCAAGAAAAGCTAAATGAAAATGAACTTGGAATTTATAAATTGTTAGATACTTTAGCTACAGTTCCTAAATTTAAACGTATTTATAATTTGGTTTCCATTTTAGGCTCCGGTTATGTTGAGTTTAATAAATTTGATTACGGCCCTATTTTTTCATCCTTCGGAAAAAATGATGTTGAAGGCTGGCGTTTGCGAGTTGGAGGAAGAACCTTTTTGGGAGGAAGTGAGCCTTGGCGTTTGCAAGGATATACGGCTTACGGATTTAAAGACCAGAAATTTAAATATGGTCTTTCGGGAAAATGGATGCTGGAGCCTAAAAGCAGGTTTACAATTGGCGCAGGAAATCGGCGCGATATAGAACAAATTGGCGTTAGTTTAACCACAACCAATGATGTTTTAGGCAGAAGTTTTGCTTCTTCATCGTTATTTTCTTCGGGAGATAACAGTAAATTAACGAACATCAATTTGTCAAATGTTTTTATGTCTTTGGAGCCCAAGCGAAATTTAGAACTTCATCTTGGTGCTTCCTACAGAACATTGGAATCGGCTTCACCGGAGACTTTTAATTTGGATTATTGGGTTGACAAAGATAACAACATTAAAAAATCGGCAGTGGCGCAATCTGAAATTGATTTTTCTGTTAGATATATGCCAAAAAGAAAAACCATTGGTTATGGGGTGGAAAGAAATGAGGTTACAGATGCTTATTCCACTTTATTTTTGAATTATTCTAAAGGTATAAAAGGTGTTTTTAACAGCGATTTTGATTATCAAAAAATTCAGCTATATTACCGTCAGCCCATATTAATTGGAGGATGGGGAAGAATGTTCACCACTTTTGAAGTTGGAAAAACTTATGGGGAAGTTCCTCTTGGATTGCTTAGTGTGGTGCCTGGAAATCAATCTTATTTTACCATTGAAAACACCTATTCTTTATTGGATTATTATGAATTTGTGACCGATACCTATGCGTCACTTAACGTTGAACACAATTTTAACGGAAAATTCCTTTCAAGAATACCATTTTTAAGGAAATTAAACTTGCGTGAAATTGTGGGCATAAAAGGGGTTTGGGGAGATATTTCCGATAAAAATATCGCGTTAAGTGCATCGAACATCAATTATGTGGCGCCTACAAAGGGATATTATGAATACAGCCTTGGAATTGGCAATATATTTAAGGTTTTCAGAATTGATTTTAGCTGGAGAGGCAATTACAGACATGTGCCAAACGCCAATAATTTTGCCATAAAGGGCGCCTTCGGATTTCATTTCTAAAATTTGCCGCAATTAGGTGTTTGAAGGATATGATTTTTGTATTTTTGATAAAAATTTAACTAAAAGAAAATGAGCAACAAAACCGATAAAACATTCGATGTTTTAATTGAGATACCAAAAGGAAGCAGAAACAAATATGAATATGATTTTGTGTTGCATAAAATCAGGTTCGACAGAATGTTGTTTTCCTCTATGATGTATCCTGGAGATTATGGATTTATTCCCGAAACATTGGCATTGGACAAAGATCCGCTGGACGTTTTGGTTTTGGGAGGCGAACCAACGTTTCCTATGTGCGTGATGGAAGTGAAACCCATTGGCGTATTTCATATGACCGATGAAAAAGGACCGGATGAAAAAATTATTTGCGTCCCTATTTCAGATCCAATTTGGAATGAGCTAAACGATATTTCCGATATGAATCCACATCAGGTTAAAGAAATAGAACACTTTTTTCAAGTATACAAAGATTTGGAAAAAAAGAAGGTCGATGTTGGCGGTTGGGGAGATGTTAATGAAGCATACCAAATTGTGGCACAGTGTACAGAACGTTACAATTTAAGCGAACACAAGAAAAAGAGGACTTTTACCATTTAATCGACAAAATAAAGACCATTAAATTAAACCATCTTTAAAAATTAAAGATGGTTTTTTTTATCTGTCTAATTTTACTTATTTTAGCCGCCATAATAAAAAATTAACTATAACAAACATTTAAAGAAATGGAATTAATCGTAAAATTTTTGCCCCTTTTTGGTATTGTGGCACTTGTCTTTGTTTTTTTCAAAAATTCTTGGGTTACAAAACAAGATGGAGGAAGCGAAAAAATGGCAAGAATTGCAAAGAATATTGCCGACGGGGCAATGTCGTTTTTGAAAGCTGAGTATAAAATACTTTCAATTTTCGTGGTTGCTGTTGCAATATTGCTTTATTTCAAAGGAACCTACGAAACCGGATCAAACGGTATGGTAGCAGTTTCCTTTATTGTTGGGGCTTTTTGTTCAGGATTGGCAGGTTTTATTGGAATGAAAGTTGCCACTAAAGCAAACGTAAGAACTACGCAAGCTGCAAGAACTTCCTTGGGAAAAGCCTTAGAAGTTGCTTTTGCGGGCGGTGCCGTAATGGGATTGGGTGTTGTTGGTCTTGGTGTTTTAGGATTGAGTTCATTATTTATGTTTTATAGCGGACAAGGATGGGTTATTTCTGAAGTGTTAAATGTGCTTTCAGGATTCTCATTGGGTGCTTCATCAATTGCTCTTTTTGCCCGTGTTGGAGGCGGTATTTATACGAAAGCTGCCGATGTTGGAGCCGACCTTGTTGGGAAAGTGGAAGCAGGAATTCCGGAAGATCATCCTTTAAATCCTGCTACCATTGCAGATAACGTTGGTGATAATGTTGGGGATGTTGCCGGTATGGGTGCCGATTTATTCGAATCGTATGTAGGTTCCATTATTGGAACGATGGTTTTGGGCGCAGCTTTTGTGACCATTCCAGCTTTTCAAAGTTCTTTTGATGGCTTGGGCGCTATTTATTTGCCTTTGGTTTTAGCGGCAGTAGGTATTATAATGTCAATTATCGGAACATTTTTTGTAAAAGTAAAAGACGGCGGAGATCCTCAAACTGCATTAAATATTGGTGAATTTGGTTCAGCAGGCTTAATGGTTATTGCTTCTTATTTTGTAATTGATCAAATGCTTCCTGAAACTTGGATTTTTAAAGGGATTGAATACACTTCAATGGGTGTGTTTTGGGCAACAATTGCCGGTTTAGTCGCTGGTTTATTGGTAGGAAAAGTAACGGAATATTATACTGCAACAGGTAAAAAACCTGTAATGTCTATTGTTAGACAATCTGAAACGGGTGCAGCAACAAATATTATTGCCGGTTTGGGCGTTGGGATGATGTCAACCGCAATTCCAATTTTATTAATTGCGGCAGCTATTTTGGTTTCGCATCATTTTGCCGGTTTGTATGGTATTGCCATCGCAGCCGTTGGGATGTTGGCAAATACTGGAATTCAGTTGGCTGTTGATGCTTATGGACCAATTTCCGACAATGCGGGTGGAATCGCTGAAATGGCTGAATTGCCAAAAGAAGTGCGTCAGCGTACAGATAAATTAGATGCCGTTGGTAACACAACTGCAGCTATTGGAAAAGGATTTGCTATCGCATCTGCCGCTTTAACGGCTTTGGCTTTGTTTGCCGCTTTTATGCAAACCGCAAATTTAACGTCTATTGATGTGTCTGAGCCTAAAATTATGGCCGGACTTTTAGTGGGCGGTATGTTGCCGTTTGTGTTTTCTGCTTTGGCAATGAATGCCGTTGGACGTGCAGCAATGGCGATGATTGAAGAGGTTCGTCGCCAGTTTAGGGACATTCCTCAGCTAAAAGCCGCGTTAGTGGTGATGAAAAAATATGATTCTGATATGTCCAAAGCATCTGTGGAAGACCGAAAAATATTTGATGAGGCTGATGGTGTTGCCGATTATTCAAAATGTGTTGAAATCTCCACAAAAGCTTCATTAAGAGAAATGGTATTGCCAGGTTTAATGGCGATTACAGTACCGGTTTTAGTGGGATATATTGGTGGTGCGCAAATGTTAGGTGGCTTGTTGGCCGGCGTAACAACATCCGGCGTTTTAATGGCTATTTTCCAATCAAATGCCGGTGGCGCTTGGGACAATGCGAAAAAAACCATTGAAGAAAAAGGATTAAAAGGAACTGACGCCCATAAAGCTGCAGTTGTTGGTGATACTGTTGGTGATCCATTTAAAGATACTTCAGGTCCATCATTAAATATCTTGTTGAAATTAATGTCGGTTGTGGCATTGGTGATTGCGCCTAGTATTGCATTAAATGCTGATGAAGTTGCAGAATATGCCAGAGAAAATGCACCAACAGAAATGGTTTCTCACGAAATTTCGAAAGAAGTGCAAGTTATGATGAGCACCAATGAAGATGGATCTGTAAAAGCAACAGTAACCACAACTTTAACTGATAATGGAACTGTTACAACTGACGAAAAAGTTTTTGAAGGAACTGCGGAAGAAGTGAAAGCTGAAATTCAAAATATTAAAGATGTTAAAGTTGAAGTGATTACACCAACAACTGAAGAGTAAGTTCTTTTAAGAAAGCTTAAATTTTAAAGTATTATATTGAAAATCCTGCTAACTGGCAGGATTTTTTGTTCTTATATATTATTGAATTTGTAGGTATTCAAAATTATTGCGGTTGTAAATTAACTTGAAGCTGCTGCGGAATCACATGGCATTCGTCCGCAGTTACAATAATTGCATCAGAGACAAAAGTAGTATAGCCAACTCCTGAAACAGTGACAATATAAGTGCCTTCGCGTTCATAAGCACCTGAAAACATTGGGTTAGTTCCATTGAAAAATCCCAAAGTTTCGGTATAATTTCCGTCTTTGGCAATTACACTAATACCGGCACCTAAAACCTGACTGGTAACGGCATTTTTTACAGTAATGTTTACTCCGGCGCGAGCTTCTTGGGTGCAATTAATGTCATCAATTTTATTTGAGGTGCAAGATAAAAAAATGATCAAACTGCATAAAAGTAAAGTTTTCATAAACGTAGTTTTAAAGAATTAAAGTTACTTATTAATTTTTAATTGCAAATTAAATTTCTCAGCTAATTTTTTGGATCATTGGGTTGAAAGCTTTTGAGGCCACCAAAACTTTTGTGCCGACATTTAACTCTATTATTTCATCTTCTGTGGCAATTACTTTGATGATATTTGAACCGGTAAGCACACTAACAATATAAATTACATCACTTTTTTCAATGGCGATAATTTCTCCGGTAAGTTTAAATTTACTGCTTATTTTTTCTTCTGAAAAAACAAAAGCCGGCGTTCCTTCTTTGAGGATTCTTCCTTTATCAAGCAAAATCACATGGTTAGAAAGTTTGAAAATTTCGGGTAAATGATGGCTTACCAAAATAGTGGTGAGTTGGTATTGTTGGTGTGCTTTTAAAATAAAATCCTGTAATTTAAAGCGCATTTCATCGTCAAGCGCTGAAAGTGGTTCATCAAGCAACAGTATTTTTGGTTTGCGAACAATGGCTCTGGCCAAAGCGACCCGCTGTTTTTGTCCGCCCGATAAATGTTGAGGTTTGCTGTTTTGCAAGGATTGTAATTCCATCAATTCCAGCAACTCGTTCACAATGTTTTTGTCGTGGCCTTTTTGAAGCGCAAAAGCCAAATTTTCCCGAACCGTTAAATTGGGAAACAAGGCATAATCCTGAAACACAAATCCGACCGAACGTTTTTGAATAGGTAAAATTATTTTTTTATTGGTATTGTTCCAGCATTCGCCATCCACTTCAATCAGTGCTTTTTCGGTATCTGTAAGTCCAGCTAAAATTCTGAGTATCGTGGTTTTTCCGGCACCTGAATTTCCGTAAATCGTCACAAATTGTCCTTTTTCAACAGAAAACGACACGTCTAAAGGAAGTTTTCCGTCGGCTGTTTGCAAAGTTTTATGTGCGTAAAATTTAATCATTGCTGAACGGATTTGCTTTGCTGAAGGAATTGTTAATCAGATAAACACCCAAAAGAACCGAAAAAGTAAAAACAAACAAAATGCCGGCATATAAATTTGCGGCATCGTAATTCATCGCCTGAACTTCGTCGTAAATGGCAATGGAAGCTACTCTTGTTTCTTTTGGAATGCTGCCGCCAATCATTAAAACAACACCAAATTCGCCAACGGTGTGCGCAAAAGTCAAAACAATTCCTGTTAAAATGGAGGATTTAATATTTGGAAGCAAAATTTTGAAAAGTGTGGTGAATTTCGATTTTCCCAGCGTAAATGAGGCTTCTCTTAGTGAATCTGGCAAATTTTTCAATCCGGCCTGCAGCGGATGCACCATAAAAGGCAAACTGTAAATTACTGAAGCAATAATCAATCCTTCAAAAGTAAAAACCAAAC
>PHDE01000055.1 GCA_002842505.1 Bacteroidetes bacterium HGW-Bacteroidetes-3
AAAAAACTTCAAAAGATAATTAAGCAAGAAAAAAGAAACAGTGTCCCTAAATTCGATTTAAATCAGCCACCACTGATGGATATTCATAAAATTATGAGTATTCTGCCTCACAGACCTCCTTTTTTGTTGATAGACAGAATTTTAGAATTATCGGACAGGCACGTAGTTGGGATGAAAAATGTAACTATGAATGAAGCCTTTTTTGTTGGTCATTTTCCTGGTGCACCCGTAATGCCGGGTGTTTTACAAGTTGAGGCCATGGCGCAATGTGGTGGTGTATTGGTATTAAGCACAGTCCCAGATCCGGAAAACTATTTAACTTACTTCATGAAAATGGACAATGTTAAGTTCAAACAAAAAGTGTTGCCCGGAGATACTTTAATTTTTAGCGCTGAATTAATTTCACCAATAAGAAGGGGAATTTGTCACATGCAAGCTTATGGTTACGCAAATGATAAATTGGTGGTTGAGGCAGTATTAATGGCGCAAATTGCCAGAAAACCAATAGAATAATGAATCAACCTTTAGCATATATACACCCGCAGGCAAAAATTGCAACCAATGTAGTTGTAGAGCCTTTTACCACAATTCATAACAATGTCATTATTGGTTCAGGAACATGGATTGGTTCAAATGTAACTATTATGGAAGGTGCCAGAATCGCAAAAGACTGCAGAATTTTTCCGGGAGCAGTTATTTCAGCAATTCCTCAAGATTTAAAATTTGATGGTGAAGATTCATTGGCTATAATAGGAAATAATACCACAATTAGAGAGTGCGTAACTGTAAATAGAGGCACAAAAGCACTCGGTTACACAAAAATAGGAGATAATTGTTTAATTATGGCGACCACCCATATTGCGCACGATTGCATTATTGGCAATAATTGTATTTTGGCTAATGGATCCATTATTGCCGGACATGTCACTATAGGTGATTATGCAATTTTAAGCGGATTGGTGGCGGTGCATCAATTTATCCATATTGGAGAACATTCTATGGTTTCGGGAGGTTCGTTGGTAAGAAAAGATGTTCCACCATTTTCAAAAGCCGGAAAAGAACCTTTATCTTACATCGGCATTAATTCCATAGGGTTGAGAAGAAGAGGCTTTATAACAGAAAAAATTAGGGAAATTCAGGATATCTATAGAATTTTATACCAAAAAAATTACAATACAACGCAGGCTTTGGAGAAAATTGAAGCCGAAATGGAAGCAACCAAAGAAAGAGACCAAATTATACTTTTCATTAAAAATTCCCAACGCGGAATTATGAAAGGGTATACAGGAAGTTAATAATTGACAATTAACAATTAAAAATTGAAAAGTTTAAAGTGAAACACAATTCAACGATTAAACGAATAAACAATTACACAATTTTCACCCTGAGCGCAGTCGAAGGGAAACAAATAAACAGTTAAACAAATAAAAAACAAATGGCCACAACATCAGATATTAGAAACGGATTATGCTTGCGATACAACAATGATATTTTTAAAGTAATTGAATTTTTACACGTAAAACCTGGAAAAGGCCCGGCTTTTGTACGAACTAAATTAAAAAGTTTGTCTTCTGGTAAGGTTTTAGACAATACATTTCCGGCCGGAAGAAAAATAGATGACATAAGAGTGGAAACACAAAAATTTCAATTTTTGTATCCTGAAGGTGATTCATTTCATTTTATGAATACGGAAGATTATAATCAGATTACCTTGCGAAAAGATGTATTGGATGCCCCTGACTTGTTAAAAGAGGGTGAAATTGTAACCATTATTATCAATACAGAAGATAATTTACCATTGTCCGTTGATATGCCAATGAGCGTAATTCTAGAAATAACCCACACTGAACCTGGGGTTAAAGGAAATACCGCAACCAATGCAACCAAACCGGCAACTGTAGAAACCGGCGCTATTATCAACGTTCCTTTATTTATTAATGAAGGCGATAAAATTAAGGTTGATACCGCAAAAAGTGCTTATTTAGAACGCGTAAAAGAATAAATTTAAACAGATGAAACGAGCATAACAAATTTTGATACACACAGAAATGATTAATGGCGAACAGCAGCTGTACCAATAAAAAATAAAATATAAACAGATGAAACTTCCCCGTAAATATAAGTTGAAAGAAATTGCGGATATCATTGATGCCACTTTTGTGGGTTCTTCTGATTTTCCAATCTCGGGCTTTAATGAAATCCACGTTGTTGAAAATGGCGATATTGTTTTTGTTGACCATCCAAAATATTACGACAAAGCACTTCATTCTAAAGCTTCCGTTATCCTAATCAATAAAGAAGTGGAATGTCCGGAAGGAAAAGCATTGCTGATTTCAGAAGATCCTTTTGCCGATTTTAATAAGCTGACAAAATATTTTAATCCATTTAATGCTGCAAATTCATCCATTTCCGAGTCGGCCATTATTGGTGAAAACACCATAATACAGCCAAATGTATTTATAGGAAATAATGTAAAGATTGGTTCCAATTGCTTTCTTCATCCAAATGTAACCATCTACGACAATTGTATTTTGGGAAACAATGTTACCATTCATGCAGGAACTATTTTGGGTGCCGACGCTTTTTATTATAAAAAAAGACCAGAAGGTTACGATAAATTAATTTCTGGCGGAAGCGTAATTATTGAAGACAATGTTGATATAGGCGCTTTATGCACAATCGACAGAGGCGTTTCTGCCAATACAACGATTAAAAAAGGCACAAAAATAGACAATCAGGTGCAAGTTGGACACGATACTGTGATTGGCGAAAATTGCTTGATTGCCTCACAAACAGGCATTGCAGGTTGCGTTATTATCGAAAACAATGTTACGTTATGGGGGCAAGTTGGCACAAATAGCGGTATCACCATTGGTGAAGGCGCTGTTGTGCTTGGACAAACAGGTGTTACCAAATCTCTAAAAGGCGGTATTAGTTATTTCGGAACTCCAGTTGAAGAATCAAGAAAGAAATTGAAAGAGATGGCAGAGATAAAACAATTATTAAAAAATCAAAAAAAGTAATAAATTCAACGGTCTTAAACTTAGAAAAAATTACTTTTGTAACACAATAAATACTTTAATTCAAAAATAAACTTAAATGAGCGTTTTAGTCAATAAAGATTCAAAAATAATTGTACAAGGATTTACGGGAAGTGAAGGAACTTTTCATGCAACCCAAATGATTGAGTATGGAACAAATGTTGTGGGTGGCGTTACTCCGGGTAAAGGAGGAACTACGCACTTAGACAAACCTGTTTTTAATACCGTACAAGATGCAGTTGATCAAGTAAAAGCCGATACTTCAATCATTTTTGTGCCGCCGGCGTTTGCCGCTGATGCCATTATGGAAGCTGCCGCTGCGGGAATTAAAGTTATTATTTGCATCACAGAAGGAATTCCGGTAGCTGATATGGTAAAAGTAAAAGCTTATATTGACAATAAAGATTGCCGATTGGTTGGCCCAAACTGTCCGGGCGTAATTACCCCGGGTGAGGCCAAAGTTGGCATTATGCCAGGTTTTATTTTCAAAAAAGGAAATGTTGGCATTGTTTCTAAATCGGGAACATTGACTTATGAAGCTGCAGACCAAGTGGTAAAAAAGGGCTTTGGAATTACAACGGCTATTGGTATTGGTGGAGATCCAATTATTGGAACAACCACAAAAGATGCCGTTGAATTGTTAATGAATGACCCAGAAACTGAACTAATTGTGATGATTGGCGAAATCGGGGGCCAATTAGAAGCTGAAGCTGCCCGTTGGGTAAAAGCAACAGGAAATAAAAAACCGGTAGTTGGTTTTATTGCAGGCCAAACTGCCCCGAAAGGAAGAACTATGGGTCACGCAGGTGCCATTGTTGGAGGTAAAGACGATACAGCGCAAGCTAAAATGGCAATTTTAAGGGAAAACGGAATATATGTTGTGGAATCTCCTGCAAAAATTGGCGAAAAAGTTGCTGAAATATTGGGAAAATTAAAGAAATAACTGCCAAAAATTTGGCTGGTTACATTTATTAAATAATTAAAACCTTTGAAATTCAGAGGTTTTTTTTATTTTTATGCGTAAGGTAATTGTTTAAATAACCACTAACCATTAAAATAAAAATTTATGAATTTCAAACTAAATAAAAAGTCTATTTCAAACATCATTTTTGTAATTGCAATAGTGGTTTTGTTGTATCCGCCATCCAGAGAATGGTTTATGCGTCAAATTGCTTTTGCGCCTTCGGTGACAGAAGTGGAAAAAAGCGAAAAATTGAGCTCTTACGATTGGGATTTAAAAGGATTGAATGCTGAAAGTATCAATTTTAAGGAATTGGAGAACAAAGTTATTTTTGTGAACTTTTGGGCCACTTGGTGTCCGCCCTGTCGAGCAGAAATGCCAATGATTCAAAAATTATATGCCGATTATAAAGATAAAGTCGCTTTTGTGTTTGTAACCAATGAAGATTGGCCAAAAGTTCAAGAATTTTTCAATAAAAATAACTACGACTTGCCGGTATACAATGCAACAAGCGCTCCCCCAAACAGTTTTACTAAAACAAACAGCATTCCCGCAACTTATGTAATTGATAAAGAAGGAAATATTTTAATTGCTGAAACTGGTTCAGCCGATTGGAACAGCAATAAAATGAGAAAGTTGTTGGATGAATTGGTTGCGAAATAAAAATTGTTTAATCCTATCCCCAGCCTCCCGTTTTCATCCCGAAAGCTATCGGAACGGGACAGGCTTTTCCAAAGGAAAGGGAGTTTGTCTTTAGTGAAAACAAGATAATTATCGATTATTATTGGGAGGCTTTACTTTTCCTTAATAGTGCTTCCTTTTTTAATGGCTTTATGATTTTCGTAACAAAGTAAAACGGCTTCAATTAGCTGTAAATCATTGGCAGATTTTATAAAATAATCGGAGTAGTTGCATTCGTTTAGCAATTCATTTAATTCTTCCGCAGACATACCTAAATATTCCATCAACAATTCCCTGTTATTGGTATCCAGCATATTGCGAAGATTGTCATCGTCTTTAAGCTTTTTCAGTTTTTTTAACTGGTTCGGACTTTTCCCAAACTTGTTGTATACGAAATCAATCGGCCTAAAAATTGCATCAATGGGAGAATTAAATTCTTTCCGCTGTCTGGTACCAACCTCATAAGTTTGAGGCACGCCATTAATATGAATACGGGAATATTTGTCTTTTGGGACATTTTTGGCATCAATTTCCAAAACGCCAATAAGTTTATGGGAACTCACAACAACTTCTTCCATCGGTTCAGTTCTTTCATATAATTCAATCACCAACTCATTTCCTTTCAATAAATCATTGGTGATTTTTAATTTTATGGACTGATATCCCAAATAAGATACATAAATAGTGTCATTAACGGAAGTTGCAAGTTCAAACATTCCATTGTCATTTGAAATTGTTCCAATAACAGAGTTTAGGTTGAATAAATGAGCGCCAATTAATGGCTCTTTTTTGGAATTATCTATTACCTGTCCTCTTAAAGTCACTAAAAAAGAACGCTTTTTTAGCGTATCATTATTTTTAATTTCTTGGGAAAACCCTTGAATGGAAAGTAAAAACAAAGCGGTATATAATATTTTATTTAGCATTTGCAATTATACTGATTTATATTTAAAGATATGTTAAAGATGCGTGAAAAACTAACCTTTTCAGCATAAAAATTGACCGTGGAAATAATGGGTATTTTGTTAAAGGAAAGTGTAATTTTTACTATAAGATGTGATTTTAAAAATGTTTTAGGCTTTTTTACAAAAAATGACAATTATCATATTTATGTAAAACGTATCATTAAATTATATACATTTACGAAGTTTAGGCGTTAAATTGCAGTGTAAATTCTAATCCCTTTTAATAAACAATACATTTAAATTAACCGCCCAAATGAGTTGTTTACAATCATACATAATGAATGATGTAATTATTAAATAGTTACTGCCCCAAATCGATTCATATTTCTGCTTATCATAGATAATTTTAAAAAGTGCGGATGAATCAATGGATTAAAAAAATCGTTTTGTTTTTTTTTATTGGAATTATAATTCCAATAAAAAGTATTGGCCAAGAGTTTAGGTTTAAGCACCTGAGCAATAATAACGGTCTTTCCCAAAATCTAGTGTTATCCATTGCCCAGGACAGGGAAGGTTTTATGTGGTTTGGAACCAAAGACGGACTTAATAAATACGACGGCTATCAATTTACGGTTTATCAAAACGAACCCAATAATTCAAATTCAATTTCATCCAATAATATTACCGAACTGTTTACCGACAACAATGGAAAATTGTGGGTTGGCACCGAAAACGGAATCCTTAATTTTTACAATGCTGGTTCTCAATCATTCCAAAGAATTTTTCTTCCGATAAACCAATCAAAAAGTAAAAATTCTGAAGCCATTAATTCTATTGCCCAAGATAAAACTGGAGATATTTGGGTTGGTACCATAGGTAACGGTGTTTTTAAAATACCGTTTTTGAATCAAAAATTCGACTCGAATAAGATAAAACAATATCAAAATGACACTTCCGGAAAGTATCAACTTTGCAGTAATGTTATCAAAAAAATATTTGTTGATAATCAAGGAATTATATGGATTGGCACTGATAAAGGATTGAATCGAATGGATCCTGAAACGGAATCTTTTTCTTCATTTTATTTTAATGTTAAACATCCAAATGCTCCTGCAAGCGACACTGATTTTTCTGTTTCCGCCATCAGCAAAGCCGACAACAATAATTTATGGTTAGGCACAAGAAGCGGACTGGTTAAATTTAATGTCGTGGACAAATCCTATAAAGTATTTCGCCATCACCTGAGTATTTTTAGATATGGATGGGGAGAAATTAATGGCATTGCACAAGACAGACAAAACAATTTATGGTTGGCGACACCGGGTGAATTGATGCTTTTTAACACAAAAACATTAAAATATGAATCTGTTAAAAACGACCCGTTAAAACCGGAATCAATTAGTTATAACAGTATTTCAAGTCTGTTTTTTGACCGAACAAATATTATGTGGATTGGCACAAGCGGCATGGGAATTGATTTTTATGATTCAAAAGCCAATAGGTTTGGACTGTTAAAACGTAATAACAAACCTGATTCGAGAGTAACAGGATTCAGTATTCGGGCTGTTTTAGAAGAAAGTGAACGATATGTTTGGATTAGCGCAGAAGTGCTTTATCGGTGGGACAGAAAAACCGGCGAGCTTAAAAGTTTTGAAACAAGCTCAAAAAATTTAGACGCTTTTGGCAACACAAACGTTTGGTCAATGATTAAAACCAAAGACGGTAAATTATGGTTTGCTTCAACGGAAGGCTTGTTTGTTTACAATCCGAAAACAGCAATTTCAAAACTATTTAGATATGACCCCAAAAAACCTGATGGGATTCAGCCTAGAGGTGTCTCGTCTATATTTGAGGACAAAAATGGTATACTTTGGATTGTTTCGGAAAGCTTCCTGAGTAAAATGACAGATCGGGAAAAAGGCATCTTTAAACATTATAAATTAGCTAACATTCCAGAGTATCGTACCACTAAACGCTGTGTAATTTATGAAGACGGAAAAGACCAATTGTGGCTGGCAACAAAAAACGGTTTGATGGTTTTTGATAAAAATAAAGAACTTTTTTATGGCTATCAAAATAATCCGGAAATACCAAACAGCTTAAGCAACAATCAGGTAAATTATATATTTCCTGATCCCGTAAAACCAGCAGATTTTTTGTGGATTGGCACTTCTGGCGGCTTAAATTTATTTGACATCAGCAAACAGTCGTTCACGCATTTCACCCAAAAAGAGGGATTGCCAAACAATGTAATTTATGGAATATTATCCGATTCACAAGATAATTTATGGTTAAGCACCAATAGGGGAATTTCAAAATATAATTTGAAAACAAAAAAATTCAGAAATTATGATGTGGAAGATGGGTTGCAAAGCAATGAGTTTAATACAGGCGCTGTTTTTAAAAGTTCAAAAGGCGAAATGTTTTTTGGCGGTATTAACGGATTAAATTATTTCTTTCCCGATCAAATAAATGACAATCCTTTTCAGCCTCCAATTGAAGTTACCGGTTTAAAAGTGTACAGCCAAAGTAAAAAGAATGAAGGTGCGGAAGTTAGAAACATGAAGGTAAATTTAAATGAAAAAATAACCTTTAACCACAATGATGATATCATTATATTTGAATTTGCCGCGCTTGATTTTGCTGTGCCAAGCAAGAATAAATATGCTTATATCCTTGAGAATTTTAATGACAATTGGATTTATGCCGATAATTCCAGGACGGCTACATTTACCCATTTACCGTCGGGCAATTATATTTTAAAGGTAAAAGGAAGCAATAATGATGGTGTGTGGAATGAGGAAGGAGTATCGATTCCCATTAAAGTTTTGCCGCATTGGTCTGGAACTTGGTTGGCATACATTATTTATTTGTTGCTTTTTATTTCGTTGCTCTATTATATCAGAAGCTATGAAATGAAGCGGATTAAGATGAAAAATGAGCTTAAATTAGAACAAAAAGAGTACAATAATTTAAAGGGCTTGGACAAGTTAAAATCGCGTTTTTTTGCCAATATTTCCCACGAATTTAGAACTCCTTTAACCTTGATTAGCGGTTATGCCGAAAATTTAAAGGAAGCATTGCCTTCAAATAACCTAAAAAAGCAAGTATTTGGCATTGACCAAAATGCAAAAAAACTTTTAAAATTGATCAATGAA
The DNA here is from genome assembly GCA_002842505.1 of Bacteroidetes bacterium HGW-Bacteroidetes-3. Classification (GTDB taxonomy): domain Bacteria; phylum Bacteroidota; class Bacteroidia; order Flavobacteriales; family Flavobacteriaceae; genus Lutibacter. The sequence goes on from PHDE01000055.1 coordinate 8,747, forward strand.
TTGTTGGACCTTTCCAAATTGGAAGACGGAAAAATGTCTTTGGCACTTTCACAGCAAAATATAGTTTTATATCTCAAAAATTTATTTTTTTCAGTAGAATCTTTTGCGGAAAAAAGAAACATTTCCCTTCATTTTATTTCTGATGAAATTGACATTCAGGCGATATTTGATTCAGAAAAAATGGAAAAAATAATGATGAATGTAATAGCCAACGCCTTAAAATTTACCCCGGAAAATGGAAATATTACCTTAACAATTCAACGAAAAAATAAGGAAACGCTCTCTATTTGTGTTTGTGACAGTGGAATTGGCGTTGAACAGGATGCCATTTCCAGAATATTTGACCGATTTTACCAGGCCGATAATTCGGACACAAGATTGTACGAAGGAACCGGAATTGGATTGGCTTTGGTGAAAGAATTTGTGGTATTGCATGAAGGAACCGTAAAGGCTTTTAGAAATGAAGATTTAAATGGCCAAAACGGATTGACAATTTCAATTGAGATTCCGATAGGGCCAATTTCAGAAAAAAGTATTGAAAATAAGGGAGATGCGGAAAATAAAACCGTTAATGGCTTAAATATGAATAAGGAAAGAGCACCTTTAATTCCAGAAATAAACTTTGATAAAAAGATTATTTTATTGGTGGAGGACAATTTGGCTATTCGAACTTTTATTGGGAATTTTTTGCAGCCAACTTATAAAATTATTGAAGCCAATAATGGGGAAGAAGGTATTGAACAAGCAAAAAAGACAATTCCGGACGTTATTATTACCGATGTGATGATGCCAATTCTCGATGGTATTTCAATGGTTCATTTATTGCGAAATGATGAAAAAACGAGCCATATCCCCATTATTATTCTATCTGGTAAAGCAACTCTTGAAGATAAACTTATTGGGTTGGAAACGGGGATAGAAGCGTATTTGACTAAACCTTTCAGCGTAAAAGAACTTCAAATTATTGTCAATAATCTCATTCAGCAAAGAGAGCAACTCCGTAAAAAATATCAAAATAAATTTGTGGTTTCCACAGATGAAATTCCGTTGGCGTCAGTTGACCAACAGTTTTTGGAAAAAGCTATTCAACATATAAAAGACAATTTGGAAAACACCAATTTTAGCGTTGAACTGCTCGCCGATAAATTATGTTTAAGTCCGTCCCAATTAAACAGAAAACTCCAAGCTTTAATTGACCAGGCTCCCGGCCAATTGATTCGCAATATCCGATTGCAGCGCGCAACAGAATTAATCAAACAAAACGCCGGAAGTTTGGCTGATATTTGCTTTCAAACAGGATTTAACGACCAGACTTATTTTTCACGGGCTTTTAAAAACCAATTTGGCTGCAGCCCGTCGGCCTTCAAAAAGGACAACTTCTCCCATTTATCATAACAAAAAATCCACCGTTATTAAATCGACTTTAATATATAAGGAAAAGTAAATGTGATAAATAATTGATTTGTCTTTTTTCTTTATTCTTTTTTCTTTATTCTTTCGTCTGGTTAATAATTACCAAATGGTTATATAATCAATTCAACCATTGTTTTTGCGATAAAAGTCCATGTTTTTGCAAGAAATGTGCAATTTTTTCAGCGGTTTACTGCTTAATTTTGAATCACTAACCAATTAAATTTCAAAAATTATGAAAAAATTATTATTGCTGGCAATCCTTATTCCAATGTTGGCGCTATCACAAAATGATGGCAGCAAACTATTAAGTATGAGTGAAATTACTGTAAAACCGGGCCATGAATCCCAATTTATTGCAGGCGTAAAAATGTGGAAAGAATGTTATTTAGAAAACAAAGGAACCGACAAATTTAATGTTTGGAGGCGTGTGCAAGGGGAAGGGGTTATGTATGTTTTAACTGGCTTAATGGACAATTGGGCTGAGATGGACAAAAAGGATCCTGCCGGAAAAGAATGTCGCATAAAAGTACTCGATTTTATTATGCCACACGTTGAAAAAATTAATTACAGCATTGCGCGTACGATGCCGGAATTTAGCAAAACCACACCTTCTGATGGCACTAAATTAGTTTGGGTCAGTTTCTTTAGGACCACTAACAGCACCAGTTTTAAAGAAGTTGTTAAAGAAATTTCTTCAGCAACTAGATCAGTTGAAGGCACGCCAAGAGGAACTTGGTACTCATTTATGGGCGGTGGACCGGATTCACCCGAATATATGGTTTCAACACCATTTAAAGGCTATCCGGATTTAGACATTACCAGAGATGGCGTTTGGAAAATTTAAGAAAATAAAAACGGAAAGAATAAAACAGATGCTTTGAGAGCAAAAGCAATCGCATCTCTAGAAAATGACTGGTCTTATTTGTATTCGCTTAATGAAGAATTGAGCAATTAAGAAAATAATCAACTATTAGCTACTAACTAAGCCAAATTCGGGTATGATTAGAAATGGTCATGCCCGAATTTAAAAAATCAAAACTTATGAAAAAAATAATGCTTATTACGTTAGTAATAGCTTCAATTTTAGCTTGTAAGAATGAAGTGCGTTATACACAAAACTCACCGGAAATAGAAACCTATAAAATGGTTATTAAAGATTATGAGGTGGAAAATTGGGAATCCATGGCAACCCATTATTCCGATACTGCCAAAATTTTAAATAATGTAACTGAAAAAAATGCACAAACCGTTGCACAATTGGTAGCCCAAAACAAACAAGATGCCGCTCTTTTTTCGTCTTGGAAATATGTGCCGGAAGAATCGGAATATGAAATGGTGGTAACAGACAAAGGCGAAACCTGGGTTAACTTTTGGGGATTATGGCAAGCCAGACTTAGAGCAAATGAACATTTATATGAAATCCCGGTACACATTACCGCACGATTTATGGACGGAAAAATAGTTAAGGAACACGGCTATTGGGACATTTCAAAATTGGTGTTGGATTTACAAACATTTCAGGAAGCTGCTCCGCCAAAAACTAAAACTGCGGAAACACAAGAATAAATAAACCAAACTTATCTGTCCATTCTTAATTTTAGGAATGGACAAATTAATTAAAAATGTATGAAAAATGAAAAAAGTAGGCATTATTGGTGGTTCTGGTTTTATTGGAAGTTACATCACCAAACAATTTTTAGAAAACGGCTATGAAGTAAAAGTTTCAACAACGGATATTTCAAAAGAAGAAAAGTTCCAACACCTAAGAAAATTTCAAAATGCCAATCATTTAGAAATTAAAGAATTAGATGTTGCCAACAAAATGTTGCTTAAAAGTTTTATTAAAGGTTGTGACATTGTTATTCACGGAGGCACGCCGTTTCAACTGGACGTTAAAGATCCAAAAACCGAACTTTTTGATCCAACGATCAAAGGCACAGAAAACTTTTTGGAGGTGGTAAAGGGTAGTAAAACCATTAAAAAAGTGGTTTTTATTGCCTCAGTTGCTGCTTATAATACAAACTTTCCACTATTGCCCGAAGGTAAAACGGAAGCGGACCAAATCACTGAAAATGATGTGCCTTTTATGAGCGAACAAGGCCATCCGTATGCTCAAGCAAAGTTTATTGCCAATCAAGTAGTTGATAAATTCATTGCAGACAATCCCAATCTACCTTTTGAAATCACCTCTGTTTCGCCGGTGGGTGTAATGGGAAAGTCTTTGTCAAACAGACAAGATTCCACTTCAACGGGTATACAATTTCTGTTTAAAAATAAAATTGCCCCCAATCCATTTATACAAATGCTTTATGACATGGATGTATTATGGGCATTGGTAGATGTAGAAGATGTTGCCAAAGCTATTTACAAAGTGGCAACAACAAAAAACATACATGGGAAAAACTACCTTTTGTCCAGTGAAAGTTACAGAGTATCGGATGTAACATTAATGCTCAACCATCAAGAACCTAAAAATCAATCAAAAATAATTTATCAAAACCGATTGGCAGCAGAGGATTTAGGAATTCACTTCAAACCCGTAAAAGAAACTTTGAATAATTATTCTAATTAAAATTAGAAAACTAATCATAAACATTCTATCATGAAAAAAATATTGCTTTTTATTTTATTACAGGTAATTGTAAATCCAACCTTTTCTCAACATCATCAAAGTGACCATTCAAAAGAAATAAATCATGTTATGGCATGCAGAAGTGGCGTAAATTATATGGATAACCTTCCTGCACCAAAACTCATGAATGGTGTTGGGTCTTCAATATTAAAAATAAAAACTTCATCAGAACTGGCACAAAAGTATTTTAGCCAAGGAGTTAGTCAGTTACATTGCTTCTGGGACTTTGAGGCTTATAGATCATTTAAGGAAGCTATAAGAATTGACTCTACCGCAGTGATGCCTTATTGGGGCATTCTTCACACAATTTTATTTATTAAGAATGAAGAGTTTGATGAAGAGAAAAAAATAGCCGTAGAAAAACTTAAAATATTAAGTGAAAATGCGGAAGGCTATGAAGCCCTTTATAGCAAAGGAATTCTCGATTTTGTTGAAACAAAGAATCCAGAAGGTTATTTGAAACAGTTGGAAAATATCGTTCATCAATACCCGCAAGATGTTGACGCAAAACTTTTTCTGGCCTTGTTTAACATGGCTGGATATGATGAAAATATGGACCCAAAAAAAGGAACCATCTATAGTGAATATTTATTAAAGGACCTTCTTATTTCAAATCCAGAAAATCATGGTGTACATCATTATTGGATACACCAAATGGAAAACTGTTGCCCTGAAGAGGCTTTGGCAAGCGCTGATAAGTTGGCAGCTTTAGCACCAGAATCAGGTCACATTGTTCATATGCCTGGGCACATTTATTATAAATTGGGTGATTACAAAAAGGCACATGATCAATTCATTAAAGCTATGAAAGTAGACTCAACCTATATGGCCAATCAAAATATTAAAGAGATTGATAATTGGAATTACATACATAACCTTAATTATTTGTTGGCCAATTGTGCTCAAGATGGACGCTATAAAGAGGGTTTGTATTACGCAAAACGACTTGAAAAAATGGTTGCCGTTGCAGACAGAGTTGATATGCATCGCGGAGCCTACTTTTATCAAGGAATAATTACGCCTGCAATTATGGAAATGCGTTTTGGTTTTTGGGATAAAGCGGTTGAAAAATTTGAAGCAATAACTGACAAAGATTCTTTGTATGGAAGGGCCGCGATGGATTATAAAACAGCATTCACTCTTTTTTCCTCAGGAATGCTTGCCCTAACAAAAAATGACATTAATACAGCCAAATCAAAATTAAATCAACTTGACGCCTTGTTTTGGAGAAATTCACAACTTGAAAATGAAAAGGAAAAATTGAATAAATTTCAATTGAAAACACTCCTCGTTACTTCAGTTGAATTGGAAGGAAATATTTTAATTGCTGAAAAAAACTATGAAAAAGGCATAATTACACTCGAAAAAGCTGTTAAAATGGAGAAAGATTTAGGCTATTCAGAACCTCCATATTACCCAAGGCCAACCTTGTTAAGTTTAGCAGCGGCATACACTAAAAAAGGCGATTATGAAAAAGCTGAATCTTGTTACGGAAAAATACTGGATAAACATCCGAATAGCTCAATAGCATATTGGGGACTTATGAAGCTTTACAAAAACAGGAAACAACAGGATAAATATGAAGGGATTAAGTCAGAATTTGATAATATAACTCAATATGGTGATAAAGCTGTTTTTAAATAGGATAGACTATTAACACAAAAAACGAAACAAAATTAAAAATAAAATTATGAAAAAATATATTAGCTTTTTACTTATTTGTTTGTTTACCTTAACTAGTTATGGACAACAATTTAAAGCAAGTTTTGCACCAACTGTTTTTGACAAACCCTTTACAGGACATGTGGTAGTTTATATGTCTAAAGAAAACAAAGAACCGAAAAATGGAATGGTTGGTTTGGAAAGTTTTCCTTGTTTTTCTGTTGCTGTAAATAACATTCAATCAGGTCAATTTATAACTATAAATGACGAGGCGACTTCTTTTCCTGTAGTCTTATCTGATATTGAACGTGGCAATTATTATGTTCAAATTGTTTGGGACAGAAACCTTGGCGGACGTTCCATAGCAGAAAGTTCAGGAAACTTGTTTAACGTAACTCAAAAGATTACAATTACAAAAGATACCAAAAAAGTTTTCAATATAACTGCAAATCAAATCATTCCAAAGCTTCCTGAATTTAAGGAAACGGAATTTGTAAAAGAATTAAAAGCACCATCAGCATTGCTTAGCAAATTTCACGGAAAACCAATGACAGTAGATGCTGCGGTTATTCTTCCGAAAGAATATTATACAGAACCTACACGGAAATTTCCTGTACTTTTTACCGTTTCGGGTTATGGTGGCGATTATCATAGGTATTCAGAAAAAACAGATCCGAGCACAGAATTGGATAGCATTCCAGTTATTCAGGTATTTCTAGATGGAAATTGCGCTTTAGGACATTCCGTATATGCAAATAGTGATAATAACGGTCCTTGGGGTGACGCTTTAACCACAGAGTTTATTCCTTTGTTTGAAAAAAACTACAGAGCAAATGGTGCTCGCTTGTTAACGGGTCATAGCAGTGGCGGATGGACCGTTTTATGGCTTCAAACGCAATACCCAAAAGTATTTGATGCCTGTTGGTCAAGTGCACCCGACCCAGTAGATTTTAGAGCTTTCCAGAAAGTAAATATTTATGAGGACAAAAACATGTATTATGATAAAGACGGTTCACAATTCTTGGTAGCAACTGTAGCTGGCTTTTTCCCTTGGTCAACTGCAAGGTCTTTTTATCAGATGGAAAATGTAGTTTATCGAGGAGAACAAATGCATTCTTTTGATGCTGTATTTAGCAAAAAAGGAAGCGACGGAATGCCTGAAAATATTTGTAATAGTGTTACTGGAGATATCGATGCGACAGTCGTAGAGCATTGGAAAAAATATGACATTGCCCTAAATCTTAAAAAAGATTGGAATTCATTGAAGTCCGAATTAGACGGGAAAATCCGAATAACCATTGGTACTCGAGATAATTTCCTTTTGAACTATGCCGTAATGTCTTTAGAAACTCAGATGAAAGAGTTGGGTGCAAACATTCAATTTGCTTATTTCCCGGGAGACCACTTTACCGTTGGGACTCCTGAATATAAAAAAGAAGGTGCTCAATTTCTAAAAGAAAGATACCTAGAATGGCTTGCTAAAGCTAATGCAGAAAAATAATAACTGAATTCGCATATTACAGTGACGCATTGGCTTACGGAGAATAAATTGCCGCACTAGTGTATCAAATTGCACAGATGGATACACGATTGCCTAGGGAAGAGTAAAAGAGGATTCCGTTTTATTATAACGGCATGTGGTGTACCAATGAAGCTGCGCAGAGCCAAGAATAAAAATCCAAAACAATTAAAACAACCAACCATGCAAGAATCTAACCAAAAAGTAAAAAGAATCGCAAAAATCCGCTTCGAAAAGTCGGGCTATTATTTCATAGCATTAGTTGCCTTTGTGCTACTAGGTTTTTGGCCTACCTACTTTTCCAAATTCATAAATGGCACAGCCGATTTTAATTTTTATTTCCACTTTCATGCACTTATGATGTCGCTGTGGATTTTGGCATTGATTGTACAACCCATACTCATCAAGAAAAAGAAAGTAAGCATTCATAGATTCATTGGCAAATTGAGTTATGTCCTTATGCCCTTATTGTTCATCTCGGTCATCCTTTTAAAACATTCCCGAATTGGCGGACAAGTAACCGAAGGCCTAGGTGCAAGCCTTTGGCTGCAAACCAAAGATTTGGTGATCATTGGAATTATGTATGCCATTGCCATTAAAAACAGGCATAATATCCAATTACATGCCCGGGCTATGATTGCTACCGGTATTGTATTTATAGAACCTGCATTAGCCCGATTCTTGATTATCTCAGTTTTTCCAGAGCAATATGGGCTGCAGGCATTTCTCATTACCGTTGGTTTGGTGTATGCCCTTCTTATAACCTTAATGTTCCTTGAACGCAAGCAAAAAAGTGGAAGATGGATTTTTCCATTAGAGCTCATCCTGTACATCATTTTTCATAGTTTGTATTTTTTAAAAATATCATTCCCCGCTTGGGATGCTTTTGCAGCGTGGTTTGCATTATTACCGATCACATAAAAATTCAGAAAATAATCATCATAACAATTTTAAAAACAATTTAAAATGAAAACTAAAAACATCCTTATCATCATCCTTGCTTTTGTTAGTATCAGCACCTTCGCCCAAAAAAGCAACATTGACAAAGACATCAAAATGTACGCCCAAGTTTGGGATGACGTCATTAATAAAGGGCAAATAGACAAAATAAACAGCACACATTTTGACACCAATGTTACAGGCATTTCAAGTCCAGAAAACATAGTTGGCATTGAAAATTTTAAAGCCTTTTACCAAAATTACCTTACGGGGTTTTCAGAAGTTACTTTTACCATCAAGAATATCTTCGGACAAGGTGACAACATTGTAAAACACTGGCAATTTAAAGGCAAGCATACTGGTGAGTTCTTTGGAATTCCAGCCACAGGAAAAAACGTCAATATTGAAGGTGTCACATTGGTGAAAATGAAAAACGGAAAGATTTTGCAGGAACAGGATTTTATGGATAATACCTTATTTATGCAACAATTAGGATTGGTATCTGACCCAAATAATGTGACCACTATTGACAATTTATACAAGGCTTTTGCTGTTGGTGATATCCCAACAGTTCTTGGTGGTATGGATGCCAATATTGTTTGGAACGAAGCAGAAAGCAACCGTTATGCCGATGGCAATCCGTACACGGGTCCGGATGCGGTGTTGAACGGTGTTTTTGCCAGAATAGGTGCAGAGTACGAGTATTTTAAATTAGAAGATATTAAGCTTCACGAAATGAGCAACAACCAAGTGTTGGCAACCTTGCGCTATGATGCCAAATTCAAAGAAACCGGTAAAACCTATAACGCACAAGTGGCGCATTTATGGACCTTGAAAGACGGAAAAGTGGTGGCGTTTCAGCAGTTTTTGGATACCAAAAAGGTGGCCGATGCGGAGAAAAAATAAAAACCAACTTAAAACCAACTAAAATGAAAACAGTTCTAATTACAGGCACAAGCAAAGGCATTGGTCTTGAAACAGCATTAACCTTTGGTCGTGCAGGCTATAAAGTTTTTGCAACGATGCGCAATCCAGATAATGCACCCGCTTTTAAACAACAAATCAAGGACGAAACTTTGGCAATAAGCATTCATAAAATGGATGTGGACAATGATGAATCCGTCAAACAGTGCATATTAAAAATCATTCAAGAAAATGGTTTCATAGATATTCTCGTCAATAATGCCGGAATCGAACGTCATGGTTCTGTTGAAGAAATGACGATGGACGATTTCCAATCAGTTATGAACACCAATTATTTAGGAGTTCTTCGCTGTACAAAAGCAGTGCTGCCCCAAATGCGTAAAAACCGCAAAGGGTGTATTATAAATGTTGCATCAGTTGCTGGTCACATTTCAAACAGTCCGTTAGGTGCTTATGCGGCAAGTAAATTTGCACTTGAAGCAGTAAGCGAAGCTTTGGCAGGTGAAGTAAAACCCTTTAACATAAGAGTTGCAATTGTAGAACCTGGTATTATTAATACGGCAATGGCGCAAGATATCAAGGTTGATGACGAATCGATTTATCCACATTCAAAACGATTTGGAGGTCTTTTTGCGGCTTCATTAAAAACACCAACATCGCCAACACTTGTAGCAGAAAAGATTTTGGAAATTGCAGAAAGTGAAACTTGGAAATTACGCCATCCTGTAGGATCAGATTCCGAACCATTCATTCAATGGCGAGCTTCGATGACGGATGAAGAGTGGATTGATTGGAATGCAGCCAATGATGAGGATTGGTACAAAGCAGTTGAGGCTACTTTTGGTTTGAATGCGAGATAGTCATTTAGTCAGAAAAAAAATATTTATAAGCACGCATCCTTTAGACTCAAAAATGGGACTATCGGATGCGAAGCACGTGGAGGTAATAACAAAATCAAAATTCCAAAAAAAATTCAATGATTAAACTCTTCCGCAACATCCGAAAAAAACTCCTTGAACAAGGTAAAATCGCCAACTATTTTAAATACGCCATTGGTGAAATTGTACTTGTAGTTATTGGTAAAATTATTTTATGTCCCGTTAGGGACAACATAAGGGTAGCAATATTTAAGAATCAAAATCCTCGTGCCGTTAGGTACGAAATATTATATACTGTACCTAACGGCACAGAAAGCCATTGCAATAATAATTTGCTACCAAGATAAAGTCCCTAACGGGACAAGGTAAAATTGAATAAAATATGATAAAATTCTTCCACAACATCCGAAAAAAACTTCTTGAACAAGGTAAAACCGCCAATTATTTTAAATACGCCATTGGTGAAATTGTACTTGTAGTTATTGGTAAAACTATTTTATGTCCCGTTAGGGACAACATACGGGTAGCAATATTTATGAAACAAAATCCTCGTGCCGTTAGGTACGAAATATTATATACTGTACCTAACGGCACAGAAAGCCATTGCAATAATAATTTGC
>PHDE01000056.1 GCA_002842505.1 Bacteroidetes bacterium HGW-Bacteroidetes-3
TTCAAACGCTTTTCAGCCTCTAAACTACCATCAAGAACCATACCAAATCCGCCATTAATAACCTCACCCCAGCCCACGCCACCACCGTTATGGATTGAAACCCAGGTTGCCCCGCGAAAGCTGTCGCCAATCACATTTTGAATGGCCATATCGGCTGTAAATTTGGAGCCGTCATAAATATTTGATGTTTCCCTGTAAGGCGAATCTGTTCCGGAAACATCGTGATGGTCTCTTCCCAACACAATAGGCGCTGAAATATTTCCATTTTTTATGGCATTGTTAAAAGCTTCGGCGATTTTCATTCTACCTTCCGCATCTGCATATAAAATTCGGGCTTGTGAACCCACCACCAATTTATTTTCCTGGGCGCCTTTTATCCACTGAATATTATCGGTCATTTGCTGCTGAATTTCGGTTGGAGAATTTTTTCTGATTTCTTCCAAAACTTCACAAGCAATTTTATCGGTTTTTTCTAAATCGGCCGGATTTGCGCTTGTGCACACCCAGCGAAAAGGTCCAAAACCATAATCAAAACACATGGGCCCCATTATATCCTGAACATAAGACGGATATTCCCATCTCTCGGTCTCTTCCCCAAGGGAAGAGAGGGTTTCTTTACTGCAAAAATTTCCTTTTGAATCTTTATAAATATCAGCTCCTGCCCTGCTTGCTTCCAGTAAAAAAGCATTCCCATAATCGAAAAAATAGGTGCCTTTTGCGGTGTGTTTGTTGATTGCTGCAACTTGTCTTCTTAAACTTTCCTGAACTTTTTCCTTAAATAATGCAGGATTTTCCACCATCATCACATTCGATTCCCCAAAAGAAATTCCAGCCGGATAATAACCTCCGGCCCAAGGATTGTGCAACGAAGTTTGATCGGAACCCAAATCCACATACACATTTTCTTCCTCGAATTTTTCCCAAACCTCCACGATATTTCCTAAAAAAGCGATGGAAACAACTTCCTTGTTTTCTTTTGCTTTTTTTACCCTTAAAGTCAAATCATTTAAATCGGATATTTTTTCATCAATCCAACCTTGAGACAAGCGAATTTCTGTAATTTTCGGATTCACTTCGGCACAAACAGTAATACAACCCGCTATATTTCCTGCTTTTGGCTGTGCACCGCTCATTCCTCCCAAACCGGAAGTCAGAAATAATTTTCCCGCCAAAGGTTCTCCATTTTTAGCAATTTTTCGGCCTGCATTTAACACGGTAATTGTGGTGCCGTGCACAATTCCCTGAGGCCCAATGTACATATAACTGCCGGCCGTCATTTGTCCGTATTGCGTTACGCCCAAAGCATTGTATTTTTCCCAGTCGTTTTGTTTGCTGTAATTTGGAATCATCATTCCGTTAGTAACCACAACTCTCGGCGCATTGGTATTGGAAGGAAATAAACCCATCGGATGACCCGAATACATAATTAAGGTCTGCTCGTCGTTCATTTCCGACAAGTATTTCATCGTCAATAAATATTGCGCCCAATTCTGAAAAACAGCGCCATTGCCGCCATACGTAATCAATTCGTGTGGATGTTGCGCCACGGCTTCATCCAAATTATTTTGAATCATGTGCATAATGGCTTTTGCCTGAACAGAATTTCCCGGATATTCATTTATTGGCCGCGCATAAAACTGATAATCAGGTCGAAAACGATACATATAAATACGTCCGTATTCTTTTAATTCCTCAGCAAATTCCTTTGCTAAAACAGGATGGTGTTTTTTGTCAAAATACCGCAATGCATTTCTTATTGCGAGCTCTTTTTCTGCTTTAGACAAAATATCGATGCGTTTAGGCGCGTGATTTATGGCTTTTTCGTAAGTTTTTTTTGAAGGCAATTCAGCAGGAATTCCCTGTTTTATTTGGTCTTGAAATGTCATTTAAACGGTATTTAACTGGTACAAATTTACAATTATTCAATTAAAATGTTTACTTCAATAGCTACAAAGTGAGATGATCAATTTTTAAGGCGAATCAAAAAATATATTGGATATTTTATTTTCATTCCAATTGCAAATAATTCACGTATTTTGGTTTAATGTTTTGAACATCGCATTTGATATGATTGTCGTTTTTAAATATCTCATTCCGAAGAACTATTCCGGATTGACCATTTTCCCTTTTATCTTCTTAAGAAATAAGAAAAGCAACAATGATGAATTGTTTTTAAACCATGAAAAAATTCTTTTAAAACAACAGATTGAATTGCTTTGGATTTTCTTTTTTGTTTGGTATTTTATAGAATATGGCATTCGGCTTTTTCAATATAAAAATCATGATTTCGCCTATAAAAATATCAGTTTTGAAAAAGAAGCCTATAAAAATGAACAAGATTTGAATTATCTTAAATCCAGAAAAACATTTTCTTTTTTAAAATATCTGTAGCTTTTTACTTCTATTTTTGATCTTTGTGCTGCTTTTCTGATTTTATGTTTGATTTTTATCAACAGAAAAATTTCACAATTAAAACCTTGAAAACCGCCGATTAAACAATACTTATAAATTTTTGTAAATTGCGGCTTACAATCAAAGATAAAAATGGACACAATTACACCTTATAAACCAAAAAATAAAGTCAGAATAGTTACAGCCGCTAGTCTTTTTGACGGTCACGATGCCGCCATTAATATTATGCGAAGAATTATTCAGGCAACCGGCGTTGAAGTGATTCACTTGGGACACGACAGAAGCGTGGAAGAAGTGGTAAATTGTGCCATTGAGGAAGATGCAAATGCCATAGCAATGACTTCATATCAGGGCGGTCATATAGAATATTTTAAATATATGTACGATTTACTCCAAGAAAAAGGAGCTTCTCAGATTAAAATATTTGGAGGTGGTGGCGGTGTAATTCTTCCTGAAGAAGTTAAAGAATTGGAGAATTACGGAATTTCAAAAATTTATTCTCCAGATGATGGCCGCAGTATGGGTTTGCAGGGAATGATTAATGATATGATTGCCTCCTGTGATTTTCCAACAGGAAAAACAGTAGACTTTTCAGTTTTAGATTTGGCCGAAAAAAATCCGATGCAATTGGCAAAAGCCATTTCCGCCGCTGAAAATTTCTCAGAAATACATACCGGATTTATCAACGAAATTAAAACAGCATCCAAAAAATCGGGAACTCCGGTTTTAGGAATTACAGGAACTGGCGGTTCAGGAAAATCGTCTTTGGTGGATGAATTGGTAAGAAGATATTTAAAAGATTTTCCCGAAAAAACAATCGCCATTGTTTCAGTTGACCCTTCAAAAAGAAAAACTGGAGGCGCTTTATTAGGCGACAGAATTAGGATGAACTCCATAAAAAACGACCGCGTTTATATGCGTTCGCTTGCCACGCGCCAATCTAATTTGGCCTTGTCAAAACACGTGAGCATTGCCGTTGACATTTTAAAAGTCGCCAATTTTGATATGGTGATTTTAGAAACTTCGGGAATTGGGCAAAGCGATACAGAAATTATAGAACATTCAGATGTTGCCTTGTACGTGATGACGCCAGAATATGGTGCCGCAACACAATTGGAAAAAATTGACATGATTGATTTTGCCGATGTCATCGCCCTCAATAAATTCGACAAACGCGGAGCTTTGGATGCCTTGCGCGACGTAAAAAAACAATACCAGCGCAATCATAATTTATGGGAAAACAGCGTAGATTCAATGCCGGTTTACGGTTCCATCGCTTCCCAGTTTAACGATCCGGGAACCAATGAATTGTATCAGGTGCTCATCAAAAAAATTAACGAAAAAACTGGCACGCACTTTAAAAGCACTTTTGAAGTTTCCGATAAAATAAGTGAAAAACAATATATCATACCGCCAAACCGGGTACGTTATTTGTCGGAAATCACTGAAAATAACAGGAATTACAACAAAACTGCAAAAACCCAGAAAGAAGTTGCCCAAAAACTGTTTGGGATTTATAAAACTATTGAATCGGTTTCAAATATCAACCTGAGTGCGGAAAAAAAGACCTTCCTTTCCCAAATTGGCGTAAATGAAGAGCAGATTCTGAAACAAGCCTGCCTACCGGACAGGCAGGTTCAGAATGACGACACAAAACTATTTTTATCGCTTTTGTTCAAAGAATTTGCACGCGTAAAAATGGATTTGAATCCGTATAACTGGGAAATTATTTTAAATTGGGAAACCAAAAAACAATCCTATAAAAACGAAGTCTTCACTTTTAAGGTTCGCGGAAAAGAATTGAACATAAAAACACACAGTGAATCTTTGTCTCACACACAAATTCCTAAAATTTCGCTCCCAAAATATGAAGCTTGGGGCGATTTATTATTATGGACTTTGGAAGAAAATGTTCCCGGCGAATTTCCTTATACCGCCGGACTTTTTCCATTCAAAAGAACAGGCGAAGATCCGGCAAGAATGTTTGCCGGCGAAGGCGGACCGGAGCGCACCAACCGACGTTTTCATTATGTGAGTTTGGGATTACCGGCAAAACGATTGTCCACCGCGTTTGATTCCGTAACTTTATATGGAAATGATCCAGATATTCGTCCGGATATTTACGGAAAAATTGGAAATGCCGGCGTTTCCATTTGTTGTTTGGATGATGCCAAAAAACTGTATTCCGGGTTCGACTTGACCAACGCGATGACTTCCGTTTCTATGACTATCAACGGTCCGGCGCCTATGATGCTTGCGTTTTTTATGAATGCAGCAATAGACCAAGAATGTGAAAAATATATTGCAGCAAACGGACTTGAAAAGGAAATTGAAGCAAAAATAAAAGCCATTTATCTAAAAAAAGGCGTTGAACGTCCGCAATACCAAGGCGAATTGCCTGAAGGAAATAGCGGATTGGGTTTACGCTTATTGGGTGTTACCGGAGATGAAGTTTTACCGCTTGATATTTATAAAAAAATTAAAACAGAAACCATTTCTAAAGTTAGAGGAACGGTGCAAGCCGATATTTTAAAAGAAGACCAAGCGCAAAATACCTGTATTTTTTCCACAGAATTTGCTTTGCGTTTGATGGGTGACGTTCAGGAATATTTTATCGCCAACAACATCATCAACTTTTATTCGGTTTCCATTTCCGGCTATCATATTGCCGAAGCTGGTGCCAATCCAATTTCACAATTGGCATTTACCTTGGCAAACGGGTTTACGTATGTAGAATACTATTTATCGAGAGGAATGGACATTAATGAATTTGGACCCAATTTATCCTTTTTCTTTTCCAACGGCGTTGATCCGGAATATGCAGTGATTGGAAGGGTTGCGCGTAAAATTTGGGCAAAAGCCATGAAAGAAAAGTACGGTGCCAACGCAAGGGCGCAAATGATGAAATATCACATTCAAACCTCGGGAAGAAGTTTGCACGCGCAAGAAATTGACTTTAACGACATTCGTACAACGTTGCAGGCTTTGTACGCCATTTACGACAATTGCAACAGTTTGCATACCAATGCTTATGATGAAGCAATTACCACGCCAACGGAGGAAAGTGTGCGTCGAGCTATGGCCATTCAGCTAATTATCAACAAAGAATTGGGCTTGACCAAAAATGAAAACCCGATTCAGGGTTCTTTTATTATTGAAGAATTAACCGATTTGGTGGAAGAAGCCATTTATGCCGAATTTGACAGAATTACGGAACGCGGCGGCGTTTTGGGCGCGATGGAAACGATGTACCAACGCAGTAAAATTCAGGAAGAAAGCTTGTATTACGAAACGTTAAAACACAATGGTGAATTCCCTATTATTGGCGTAAATACTTTTTTAAGCAGCAAAGGCTCGCCAACTGTGTTACCGCAGGAAGTTATCAGAGCCACCGAAAAAGAAAAACAATACCAAATTACGGTTGTTGAAAACTTGAACAAAGCAAATGCTTCCGCAGTAAAAGAACATATTGCCTTGTTAAGACAAAAAGCCGTGAATAACGAAAATATTTTTGAGCAATTAATGGAGGCCTGTAAAGTGTGTTCTATTGGACAAATTACAGAGGCTTTGTTTGAAGTTGGCGGACAATATAGAAGGAATATGTAGGATTTTTTGGTTGTTTCAAGTTTCAAGTTTCAAGTTTCGAGTTTCAAGTTTCTGGTTTCAGGTTTCGAGTTTAACAGCCTAGAACCAAGCCAACTCCAATTAATTTGTGTGAAGTGATATTATTCAAGATATCTTCAATGGCTTTTGTGGAACTGGTAAAATCACGCTCTTTTGTTCCGGTCTGATTATTTATCCAGTTTTCGGTAATTTTATCAATTCCGTCACCTGTACAGTGTTTTGTAAAACCAAAACTTTTTAAACCCTTGTACCTGCCAGAGGATTTATCCACAACCTGAATATATGTGCCCTTTTATTATGTTTTAACCAGCGAATAAACATAAAAACGAAGGCAAAAAATAAAGTTAGCACCCAAAATAGAAAGATTAATTATTAATATTCTGTATTACGGTATGTTAAATTCTAAAAAATAAAAAATAAAAAAAGTGTAGAAGTCAGAAAAAAATCCGGCTTTCACCGGATTCTTAATTCAAACAAATATTCAGCAGTTATTTTTTATAGGCATCAGAGTGCACATTTGCCACTGCCCGGCCAGATGGATCGTTCATGTTTTTAAAACTAGCGTCCCATTCTAACGCAATTTTAGTGCTGCACGCCACCGATGCCTCTTGCGGCACACAAAGCGCTGCAGCATCTGAAGGAAAATGTTCCTGAAATATAGAACGATAATAAAATTCTTCCTTGTTTGTTGGCGTTTGCAAAGGGAATCTGTATTTGGCGTTTGCCAATTGCTCATCGGTAACTTCTTCTGCCACAACCTGTTTCAACGTGTCAATCCAGCTGTATCCAACGCCGTCAGAAAATTGTTCTTTTTGTCTCCACGCCACGCTTGCTGGCAAATAACTTTCAAAAGCTTTACGCACTACCCATTTTTCCATGCGTTCGCCGTTGATCATTTTGTCTTGCGGGTTAATGCGCATCGCCACATCCATAAATTCTTTGTCCAAAAACGGCACACGGCCTTCAATTCCCCAAGCCGCCAAACTTTTGTTAGCGCGTAAACAGTCGTACATATGTAATTTGCTCAATTTGCGCACTGTTTCTTCGTGAAATTCTTTTGCGTTTGGCGCTTTATGAAAATATAAATAGCCACCAAACAACTCATCGGCCCCTTCTCCGGAAAGTACCATTTTTACGCCCATCGACTTAATTACCCTCGCCATTAAATACATCGGCGTTGAAGCTCTAATTGTAGTAATATCGTAGGTTTCCAAGTTGTAAACCACATCGCGTATGGCATCCAAACCTTCTTGAATGGTGAATTTTATTTCGTGGTGAACCGTGCCAATATGGTCTGCCACCAATCGTGCAGCCGCCAAATCTGGTGAACCTTCCAGTCCAACAGAAAATGAGTGCAATTGTGGCCACCAAGCCGCTTGCGTATCGTCAGATTCTATTCTTTTCTCTGCATATTTTTTTGCTATTGCTGAAGTAACCGATGAATCTAAACCACCTGAAAGCAATACGCCATAAGGCACATCGGACATTAATTGTCGGTGAACCGCAGCTTCCAAAGCATCATGAATTTCATCAATGCTTGTTTGGTTGTCTTTTACCGCCTCATAATCCATCCAATCGCGGCTGTACCATTTGGTCAATTCCCCATCTCTGCTCGATAAAAAATGCCCGGGAGGAAACAGCTCAATTTTTGTGCAAACACCCTCCAACGCTTTTAATTCGGAAGCCACATAAAAAGTCCCGTTTGCGTCCCAGCCCATATATAATGGAATAATTCCCATATGGTCACGCGCAATAAAATATTCATCTTTAGCTGCATCATATAAGGCAAAGGCAAAAATACCGTTCATTTCATCAATAAAACCTGTGCCTTTTTCTTTATATAAAGCCAAAATCACTTCACAATCAGATTCTGTCTGAAAATTGTATTTTCCCTCAAATTGTTTGCGTAACGCTCTATGGTTATAAATTTCGCCATTTGCGGCCAATATTAATTTTTTATCTTCGCTAAATAAAGGTTGTTTCCCTGAAACGGGGTCAACAATTGACAACCTTTCGTGTGCCAATATCGCTTTCTCATCGGCATAAATTCCGCTCCAATCCGGACCGCGATGACGAATTTTCTTAGACATCTCCAAAATTTGGGGCCTTAATACCTCTGCTTTTTCTTTTAAGTCAAACGCACAAACTATTCCACACATGATTTTTTATTTTAGTTTTAATTATAATGCAAATGTGGTATATTAGTTTATACTGACAAACTAAATTACACTAAATGATTGTAATTACAAATTAAAAAGTGAATTTATTATAAAAAATGTAAGTATAAATTAACTATTTGGTTGAATTGCGTTTCCATTTGAAATTTTTTGCCAACAGTATTATGGGTCGTTTAATTTATAAGCCTGCTCTTCATAAATGACGGCAAAATGTTTCAAATAATATTTTGGACCTGCCGCCTTTTTGGTGGGCGTTCCCCGCAAGCTGGCGGGGCGGGCTTTTCGCTGCAATCTTTTTTACTTCGTCAAAAAGGCGGATCAAAAAAGGATGAATTTATACTGAGCGAAGCCGAAGTACTGCACTCCCTAACGCTTCAAATTACAATAAATAATGAATAATGAATAATATTTAGAAAACGCTCCAAGACGATTAATCCCCTTATTAATACACCATATTGGCTTTTTTTTCAGCAGAACTTCCATCTTCTGACTTCGAAATTTTGGATTTTCTAAATTTCAACTTTTTTAATTTAGTTGAATCATTCTCTTTTCTCTTTTCATTTATCATTTGAAAAAATTATTGCTTTAGCATAAAAATCGGCCAATTACTGCTATTTTCTGAAAAAAAATACTAATTTCGTGGAATCAAATTTCCTCTTTTCCAGTTTTAATGCATCTTCAACAAAATACTTCCGCCAATGGAGGAAAGGTTTGCGTAAATTTGATAGTGTTTCGGGATATTTTCATCTTTAAAAATATATCCTAAAGAATTTTAAAATTAAGACATATCATTAGTATGGATAATTTTTGGCTGATAGTTTCATCAGCAATTATATTAGGCATTGGAATTATCAGTATTCCACTTTTGCCTTCAAAAATAAAAGCTTTCGTAAATTTTCTCTTTGTGTTATTGGTGGCGATAACAACTTCCATTCCTGCCATAAATGCGCTACTGGGTAATCCGATGGACATTTCATTGGCCGGATCTGCATTTTTTGGAAATATTCCCATACGAATAGATGCTTTATCCGCTTGGTTTATATTGATTATCAACTTAACTTGTATCAATGGTGCTTTTTACGGAATTGGTTATATGAAACCTTACCTGGAACAAAAAGCAAATCTTTCCTTACACTGGACGCTATTTCTCATTTTTCAAACCTCCATGCTTTGGGTTTGTATGCTGCAGCACAGTTTGGCGTTTCTTATCGCCTGGGAAATGATGTCCTTATCATCTTTGTTTTTGGTAATTTTTGAACACGAAAAAAAAGAAACTTTAAAAGCGGGCGTCAATTATATGGTGCAAATGCACATAGGCGTCGCTTTTTTAACCGTGGCTTTTATTGGGGTTTACTTTTCCCAAGGCTCGTTTGATTTCCTCGCTATTAGTGACTATTTCGGAACAAATTACAACGCTTGGCTATTCCTGCTCTTTTTTGTCGGATTTGGTATCAAAGCGGGTTTTATTCCTTTGCATTCTTGGCTTCCACATGCGCATCCTGCAGCGCCTTCACATATTTCAGGCGTAATGTCGGGCGTCATTGTAAAATTGGGAATCTACGGAATTCTTAGGGTGGCATTGATGCTCAAAAGCGAATTGTTGCTCATTGGGGAATCTGTGCTAATCATTTCAATACTTACGGGTATTTTTGGAATTTTAAACGCAAGTGTACACAGGGATTTTAAAAAAATGCTGGCCTATTGTACCATTGAAAATATTGGCATTATTGGCGCCGGAATTGGATTGTTTTTGATTGGATCGGCATTCAACAATGTTATTCTTATGGTTATCGGATTGAGTGGCGCTTTGTTGCACACCTTAAATCATTCTTTGTTTAAATCGTTGCTGTTTTTCTCTGTGGGCTCCGTTTATCAGCAAACGCACACGCGAGATATGGAAAAATTGGGCGGACTCATTCACCAAATGCCGCAAACTGCAGCTTTGTTTCTTATTGGGGCTCTTGCCATTGGCGGTCTGCCGCCTTTAAATGGTTTTATTTCCGAATTTTTAATTTACACCGGCTTCTTGGAAGGAATAAATACCATTGGACTTACACATTCTACCTTGATGATTTTGTCGCTAGCAAGTTTGGCTTTTATTGGCGGACTTTCATTATTGACTTTTACCAAAACTTTTGGAACGGTGTTTTTAGGAAACCCGCGACAACAATTGCACAATCCGCCTACTGAAGTTTCCTTGTGGATGCGTGCTCCACAATATTTTATTATTGCCATTATGCTGTCAATCGGATTGCTTCCGCAGTTTTATTTTTCGATAACTCTTCAACTTATTCAATCGGTATTGCCAGAATCAAGTATGGCAGATTTAACAAAATTTACACCTACGGTTACACTTATGGGAAATGTAGGCAAATATTCAATGTTATTTTTAATCATGCTTGTTTTCATTTATTTGTTGAGAAATTATTTCGTAAAACTTCATCTAGTCCAAGAAAATACAACTTGGGGATGTGGTTATGTTGCGCCAAATGTGCATATGCAATATACCGGAAAATCATTTTCCAAAAGTTTGGGGAAACTCATGGATATTGTGGTGAAGGAAAAGAAAAAATATACAGAAATTGAAGTGGGAGAAATTTTTCCGCAGACAAGAAATCACAACTCACATTTTGTGGATTTCTTTGAAAACACGATATTTGATAAAGCCACAAAGCAATTGCTCAAATTTTTGGATTATTTTCAATTTATACAAAATGGAAAAGTTCAAATGTATGTGATTTATGGAATATTCTTTATTCTGATGGTGTTTTTTGGAACTTTATTTAACCTTATTTAATGGCTTATATTCAAACATATATGGCAATTTTGGTAGCATCTCTTTTGGTGGTGCCGTTTCTAAAAGTGAAATGGAAAGGAATCATGACGCTTTCCGTGGTCGTTTTTAACGCTATACTGAGTGGATATATCACATTTCCCGCTTTATTAGGCGAAAAAATAGCATTTATTTTTGAAGGATCAATAATTACCGGCTCAATTCCAATAAGAATTGATGCGTTGTCAGGTTGGTTTATTTTATTGATAAACTTCACCTTAGTCACCGGAGCAATGTATGGCTTGCATTATATGAAAACTTACAAAAAACAGACCGCTAACATTACTTTACATTGCCTTGCCTATCTTTTGGTGCAAACATCACTTACCGCTATTTGTGTGGTTCAAAATTCTTTGGTATTTTTATTTGTGTGGGAAATTATGGCCATCTCATGTTTTGTATTGATTATTTTTGAATATTACAAACAGGACACGTTGAAGGCAGGCATTAATTTTCTCATTCAATCTCACGCAGGTGTTTTGTTTCTGACTTTAGGTTTTATTTGGGTGTATTATCGCACAGGTTCTTATGATTTTGAAGCGATAAGTCAATTTTCAATCAATTTTCCGCCCGTTACAAGTTTGGCGTTATTTTTCTTTTTTTTCATCGGTTTTGCAGTCAAAGCCGGATTCGTTCCTTTTCATACGTGGCTTCCTTATGCACATCCTGCATCACCTTCACATATTTCTGGGGTAATGTCGGGCGTAATTATTAAAATAGGGATTTTTGGAATTTTAAGAATGCTGCAATTGATTCAAACCGACTATGTTGTTTTAGGGTATATCATTCTTGTTTTTTCAGTCATTTCAGGTATTTATGGCGTAATGCTTGCTATTTTACAACACAATTTAAAAAAACTGCTCGCCTATCACAGCATTGAAAATATTGGGATTATCGGCATTGGGATTGGATTAGGAACTTTGGGATTGGGACAACAGAATAGCACCTTAATTTTGCTGGGATTTGGCGGTGCATTGCTCCATGTGCTCAACCATTCATTATTCAAATCTTTGCTTTTTTATGGTGCCGGAAATGTATATCAAACCACGCATACTTTGAATATTGAACATTTTGGTGGTTTGGTAAAGCAAATGCCGCAAACAACCATTTTATTTTTGGTTGCTGCTCTTGCAATTTGCGGCCTTCCGCCTTTTAACGGATTTATATCTGAATTTCTCATTTACTCGGGTTTGTTTGATGGAATGGCAAGTAAAGAAATGCTCAATCTTGTGGTGTTACTGTTTTCCGTTTTTGGCATGGTTCTTATTGGCGGACTTGCCATACTTTGCTTTACGAAAGCATTTGGCGCTATATTTTTAGGAAAACCCAGACATCATTTTCCTTCGAAACCTAAAGAATCTGGCTATGGAAAACTGACTCCTATGTATATGGCTGCAGCGTTCATTGTTGCCATCGGGTTATTTCCGCAGTTTTTCTTTTCAATGATGCGTGAACCAATCAAATTGTATTCGGATAAGATAAATATTACGGGAGATTTTACATCTGCAATTTCAATCACTGAAACTATGCAAATTATTGGATTTAGCACAACCGGATTTATTGTTTTGGGATTGCTTATTTTCTTTATCAGAAAAACGGTTACAGCTCAAAAACCAAAACCAATTTTAACTACTTGGGGTTGCGGCTATGTTGGTGAAACAGAAAAAATGCAATATACCGCCAGCTCTTTTATTCGATCTTACAGAAAACTTGCCGAACCCATGTTATCCATTCAAAAAAGGAAAATAGAGATTGAAGGCGTTTTCCCTGTTTATGGAAGGCACGAAACCCATCCACAGGACAAAATTGAAGAATTTTTCATTGACAAACCTTGGAACCTTATGAAACTTTTTCTAGGTAAATTCAGATTTCTCCAAAACGGGAATCCGCAGTTTTATGTGCTCTACGGAGCTGTTTTTATCGCTTTGATTATTGGTTTTCCAATCATTGCCGAAACCATAAAAAAAATAATTTATTTTTTAAACCAGATATAATATGATAAGTCTTGTATTGATAGTGCTCACAAGTTTGTTTTTTATGGGAATTGTGATCAGAACCAAAAGCATCGCTTCAGGCAGAAAAGGACCGGGACTCTTTCAACCTATGAAAGATGTTATTCGTTTATGGAAAAAAGGCGCTGTTTATAGTAAAACAACCAGCTTTATTTTTCAAATTGCGCCGAGTATTTATTTTGCTTCTATCATAATGGCCATATTAGTGATTCCTTTTTGCCAACACAAAGGCATTATTTCTTTTAATGGTGATTTTGTTTTTTTTGCCTATGTGCTTGCGTTTGGCAAATTCTTCAGCATTATTGGCGCATTAGATACCGGAAGCAGTTTTGAAGGAATGGGCGCAAGCCGGGAAGCGTTGTATTCAATGTTGGCAGAACCCGCTTTCTTTATTTTAATGGGTTCATTTGCTCTTTATACCGGCCATACTTCTTTTCACGAAATCTTTGTTTCACTACATTTTGGTTCTTATATTTCTTACGGACTTGGCGCCTTGGCAACTTTTGTTTTGGTGATGATAGCAATGATTGAAAACAGCCGTATGCCGGTTGATGATCCCAAAACACATTTGGAATTAACGATGGTTCACGAAGTGATGATTCTGGACAATAGTGGCTTCGATTTGGGATTAATTTTATATGGAACAAACTTGAAATTTGCCATGTACGGGGCTCTTATCGCCAATTTTTTTACTGGCTCTTTTACGATTTTAATTGGAATCCTTATTTTTTTAGCGGTTCAAATCATTTTTGCCATTACTGTAGGTGTTTTAGAATCGTTTTCGGCAAGATTTAGAATGGGAAACAACGCGCAATTCATTTTTACGCTTACCTCAATTTCAATATTAATTTTTTTCGGGGTATTGCTGATTATGGGGAAATTTGTATAGAATATTAGCTATTAAAAGTTAGCTATTAGAAATAAAATAAAGAAGTCTGATAAAAAGGAAAAAATATTTAAAGCATAAAAATGATATCAAATTGATTTAAAAAACTAAAAAAATGACCAATGTATTATTAATCATATTTGCCATGTCGCTGATCTATTTAAGCATCGCCAACCGACTGATGAGTTATGTTAAGATTCTTGCTTTTCAAGGAATCTTGCTTTTTGGCGTGAGTTTTATTGAATTGGGTGAAATGAATCCGCTTAACCTCGCCTTTATTCTTTTTGAAACCATTGTTTTTAAAACCATTGCCGTGCCTTTATTCCTCAAATATGTGATCCAGCGAAATGAAATCACCCGAGAAGCAGAACCTTTTGTGCCTCATTTTATATCATTGATTGTGGTAACAACCATTGTGGTTGTCACTTTTTTGTTGTCAAATACCATCGAGGATGTTCAATTAAATAAAGTATATTTTGTGGCGGCATTATCCGCTTTGTTTACTGGATTGTACATTATTGGCACCAGAAAAAAAATATTGACGCATGTAATGGGATTTTTGGTGATTGAAAATGGTGTTTTTATTTTATCCCTTGCAGTAGGAAACGAAATGCCAATGCTTTTAAATACAGGAATTTTACTCGATTTATTCATCACAGTATTGTTGCTTGGGATTTTTGTAAACAAAATTGGCGATGTTTTAAAAGATGTTGATGTAGATCAATTAAGAAAACTAAAAGATTGACAGTTAAATTACGATTTATGATTTAAGATTTATGATTTACGATTTATGATTTTAGAAGTTTAAAAAATAAAACAAACATAGTTGGTAACTATTTAATAAAAATATCATTTAAAATATGACCATACCATACCTCATAGGAGCTATTGCCATTGCAATCTCCTTGTTTTTTAACAGGAATAAAAAAATGAATTATACCCTTGTGGCTATTTTTCTTATTCTCCAGTGGGCATTTACCATCTACGAATACAACCATCAAAACATCGTGGAATTTGACTATTTTCTGCCTGATGCGCTTGGTATTTTATTGCTTTTAACCATCAGCATTATTACTGTTCCGGCATTTTACCACAGTTATGTTTTCTTCACAAAAAATGAAGACAACCCCAGAAACAGGGCGATGTATTATGCTTCTATGGTGGTGCTTATTTTTGCGTTAAGTTTGGCTTATCTCTCCAACCATATTGCGGTCACGTGGATTTTTGTTGAAATGACTACACTTTCCGCTTCCGCATTGATTTATCACCGCAGAAATGTACGCACTTTAGAAGGTACATGGAAATACATTTTTGTTTGTTCCATCAGCATCACTTTTGTTTTTATCGGTATTTTATTTCTGAGTATTGCCGTTCAGGAAGTTGGCGATAATAACCTTACTTTTGTTTCTTTACTGAAAAGGGCTTCCCAATTGGATGTTTTTTGGTTGCGATTGGCGTTTATCTTCATTTTTACGGGATATACCGCCAAAATTGGATTGGTACCGATGTACACCGCCGGAATTGACGCAAAAGACAAAGCGCCATCACCTGCCGGTGCATTATTATCGAGCGTTTTAATGAATGTAGGTTTTGTGGGGATTTTCCGTTTTTATGAAATCATCACGCATACCTCACTTCACTCCTGGGCAAACAATATCATTATGATTTCTGCGGTGCTTTCCATATTTATCGCCACGGTTTATATGATAAAAGTGAAAAACATCAAAAGGATGTTGGCCTATTCAAGTATTGAACATATGGGAATTGTGATGCTTGGCATTGCTGCCGGAGGCATTGGTTACTATGCCGCCATCCTGCATATTATATTTCATTCTTTCGTAAAATCGAGTTTGTTTTTTCAAATGGGCCAAATTTATAGGATTTACCAAAGCAAGAGCATTTACGATGTTGGGAATTACTTTAAATACAACCTTACCGGTGCTATGGTTGTTCTTTTTGGATTTATTTCCGCAACGGCAATGCCGCCTTCCGGATTGTTTGTTAGCGAATTTTTGATTTTCCGATCCTTGTTTGAAGCCCATTATTTATTTGTCCTTATTTTTGTTTTGTTATTGCTCACCATCATTATTTGGGCTTTTGGGAAAAATATATTTAAACTGTTATTTACGCCTGCAGTTGATTTTAAGGACGAAAATATAGAACACATAAAACCGTATGAATCCATTTCTCAATTCATTTTGTTGGGATTGGTTGTTTATCTCGGTATAAATCCGCCACATCAAATGGTTGAATTGATTAATGAAGCCGTTAAAAATTTACCACTATAATTATGAAAAGTATTTCCATTAAAAATAACCAGCAAATTCCTTTTGATTCCATTCCGGTATTGGAATATGAACATTTTTTGGATTACAATACTTCGCTGTTGCAAATTGAAGACAACCATTGCGTAAATTATTATGGTGTTTCGCAGCAAGGCAACATAAAACTTATTTGCTGTGTTGCAAACGATAAAAACGGACTTATAAACATTTCTTCCGCAGTGGTTTCGCTTCCAACAACACTGGAATCTTTTAGCCAGTATCATCTCGCTTTTGAAAAATTTGAAAGGGAAATCCATGAAAATTTCGGTATCCAATTTATCAATCATCCTTGGTTAAAACCTGTTCGTTTTCCCATTAATCAATCTGATAAAAACAATACCATTGCCAATTATCCATTTTTTAAAATTGAAAGCGAAGAGTTGCATGAAGTTGGTGTTGGCCCTATTCACGCTGGCATTATTGAACCGGGACATTTTCGATTTATCTGTAACGGTGAACAAATTCTTCATCTCGAAATTCAATTAGGTTACCAACACAGAGGCATTGAAAATTTATTTCTTCAGAAGAAAAAATTACAGGAACTTCATACGCTTGCCGAAAATATTTCAGGAGATGCTGTTGTGGGCCACTCCTCGGCATTTGTGAATTTATGGGAAACTTTATGTCTGCAAAAAACCGATGGGGATTTACATTTCGCAAGAACGCTGGCTTCAGAATTGGAACGGATTGCCATTCATACCGGTGATTTAAGCGGGATGTGCACCGATGTGGGTTACCAATTGGGCAGTGCTGTTTTTGGACGACTCAGAACCCCAATCATCAATTTTTTTCAGCAATGGTGCGGCAACAGAATGGCAAAAAGTTTAATTCGTGCAGGAAAAACAAATTTTCCTTTTTCTGCGGAATTGGGAGAAACCCTGAAAAATGTGTTAGATAAATTTGAACCAGATTTTGAGGAGATGTGCGACGAAACTTTCGGCTCTCCCACAGTCATGGGAAGGTTTGAAAAAACTGGAATGATTACAAATGAAATTGGAAAAAGCATTGGTTTGGTTGGAATGACTGCTAGAATGACCAACATCAATCGCGATATTCGCGCTTCCCATCCTTACAATATTTATGCAACCTTAGCCCACCAACCCATTCTAAAACACCACGGAGACGTTTTTTCGCGCGCCCAAATCAGAAGAGAGGAAGTGAAACAATCCATTGCCTATATTAGAGATTTGTTTGCAAAAATTCCTTCTGAAAACTTAAACAGAAAACCGTTGGCAAAACCCACCTCAAATGTATTTGCGATTTCTTTGGTTGAAGGATGGCGGGGAGAAATTTGCCATTGCGCCATCACCGATGAAAAAGGCGAATTGTTGCATTATAAAATAAAGGATCCTTCTTTTCACAATTGGTTGGCGTTGGCCCTGGCAGTTCGAAATAACGAAATTTCAGATTTCCCAATCAGCAACAAAAGTTTCGATTTTTCTTATGCCGGACACGATTTATAATTTCAAGCAAAAAAAGCAATCATGATTAACAATATAAAAATACTCGTCCATCAAGGAAAACAATATATTCCGGATATCACGACTGTTGAAATCCCGGGAATTTTTAGAGGAAGACCCATTATTAGCAACGAAAAAGTGGATGAAAAAACGCTTGAAGAAATCTGTCCGACCCAAGCCATTTCTATAAATCCAGTTCAGCTTGATTTGGGAAAATGCACTTTTTGCGGGGAGTGTGCTGTTGCTTTTCCCGATAAAATAAAATTTACCAAAGAGTATAAAATAGCTACCAACAACAGAGAGAGATTGGTGGTAAAAGAAGGGGAAGAAAATCTCATTGTCCTCAATCCCGATTTAATCAGAAAAGAAATTAGTGACTATTTTAGCGGTTCCCTAAAACTGCGCCAAGTTTGTGCAGGCGGAGACGGAAGCTGCGAATTGGAGCTTGGTGCCTGCGGCAATGTTAACTTTGATATGGGCCGTTTTGGAATTGAATTTGTTCCTTCACCACGCCACGCCGACGGGATTGTGATTACTGGCCCCATCACAAAAAATATGGCAGCACCTTTGCAAATTTGCTATGATGCCATGCCTAAACCAAAAATTATTATTCTTGCAGGAACCGATGCCATCAGCGGTGGAATTTTTATCGACAGCAAAGCTTTGGACAGAAGTTTTTTGGAAACAAATCATGTTGATTTGTACGTTCCGGGAAACCCAATTCATCCTTTAACTTTTATCAATGGCATTTTGGATTTGATACGAAAGAGGAAATAATTACCTTTAACAAACTTATATTTATGACACAATTCACCCTGCTTTTTGCAAGTATTTTAGGCGGTTTGGCCGTTATTTTCGGCGCTTTTGGCGCACACGCTTTAAAAAAAATATTGTCGGATGACCAATTAAAAAGTTTTGAAACTGGCGTAAAATATCAAATGTACCACGCAATTGTGTTGCTGATTATCGGATTTAACTTCAAACTGGAAACCGCTTCGGAAAAATATATGGTGTACTGTTTTGTGGCGGGCATACTTTTGTTTTCGTTCAGTATTTACGGATTGGTAATTTCTTCTGCAAAAAATAAAAAACTAACATTTCTGGGGCCAATTACACCACTTGGCGGTTTGCTGTTGATTATTGGCTGGTGTTTGTTGGGATATGCTGTTTATAATATTCATTTTTAATTTTTTTTGCCAATTTCTAATTATTACAACTATTTAATAAAGTTGAAATGAAATTAGTATTGGACACGATAGCTATTTGAGTATTCTATAATAAAAAACAAAAAATATAAAAATCAACACAATGATTTTTAACCGCAAATTACGCAAGGAAAATACGCAAAGAACGCAATTTTGTTTTGGTGAGCATTTGATTCCGCTATTTTCAAAATCGTAAATCAAAAATCAAAAATCGTAAATCAATTTGCGTTAGGGATTGAAGCACTTCGGCTCCCTTTAGATTAGCAAAGTAAACAAAATAGTTATTTAAATAAAATAATGATGGTGTTGAAATTTCTTTTTTTGCTACTTTTTTTCTTTG
>PHDE01000057.1 GCA_002842505.1 Bacteroidetes bacterium HGW-Bacteroidetes-3
TACACCCGTAAATATAAGGTGCCCCTCTTAAAAGAAGCACCTATAATTTATCTTGTATCAGGTGTGTTTTATTAATCTAATAATTCTGTAACCTGACCTGCACCAACTGTTCTTCCGCCTTCACGGATTGCAAAACGTAAACCAACGTTTAATGCAATTGGTTGATGTAAATCTACTTTAATGGTTAAGTTATCACCTGGCATTACCATTTCAACTCCTTCTGGCAAAGTAATTGTACCAGTTACATCCGTTGTTCTAACATAAAACTGTGGACGGTAGTTGTTATGGAATGGTGTGTGACGACCACCTTCTTCTTTTTTAAGAACATAAACCTCTGCTTTGAATTTACCGTGTGGAGTTACAGAACCTTTTTTACAGATTACCATTCCTCTTTTGATATCTTCTTTTGCAATACCTCTTAATAAAAGACCAACATTATCTCCTGCTTCACCTCTATCCAATATTTTACGGAACATTTCAACTCCTGTAATAGTAGAAGTTAATTTTTCAGCTCCCATACCAATAATATCAATAATATCACCAGTGTTTGCAATTCCTGTTTCAATACGTCCCGTTGCAACAGTTCCACGACCAGTAATTGAGAATACATCTTCAACTGGCATAAGGAATGGTTTATCAATATCACGAGTTGGCAATTCAATCCAAGTGTCAACAGCATCCATCAATTCAAGAACTTTATCCATCCATTTTGGCTCTTTGTTTAAAGCGCCTAAAGCAGATCCCTGAATAACTGGAGTATTGTCACCATCATAATCATAGAAAGACAATAGGTCTCTAATTTCCATTTCAACAAGTTCCAATAACTCTTCATCATCAACCATATCCACTTTATTCATGAATACAACCAATCTTGGAATACCAACCTGACGGCCTAATAAGATATGCTCTCTAGTTTGAGGCATTGGTCCGTCTGTTGCAGCAACTACGATGATAGCACCATCCATTTGTGCAGCACCAGTTACCATGTTTTTCACGTAATCCGCGTGACCTGGACAGTCAACGTGAGCATAGTGACGATTTGCTGTAGAATATTCTACGTGAGCGGTATTGATAGTGATCCCTCTTTCTTTCTCCTCTGGAGCATTATCAATTTGATCAAAGTTTTTTATTTCACAAAATCCTTTTTCTGCTAATACTACAGTAATAGCAGCTGTTAAAGTTGTTTTACCGTGATCAACGTGTCCAATTGTCCCGATGTTTAAATGTGGTTTTGAACGATCAAAGGTTGCTTTTGCCATGATTATTAAATTTTAATTTTTAAATCTTAGTTATATATAGTGTTAATTTCAATTCTAATTTTGAGCCAATGATGGGATTTGAACCCATGACCTCTTCCTTACCAAGGAAACACTCTACCCCTGAGCTACACCGGCAAAAAAAAGAGCGAGAGACCGGGCTCGAACCGGCGACAGTCAGCTTGGAAGGCTGAAGCTCTACCAACTGAGCTACTCTCGCAATATTTTTTTTCATTTCCCTTTTGCTTTATATTGCTATAAAACAATTGTGGTGAGAGAAGGATTCGAACCTTCGAAGCTTGCGCAGCAGATTTACAGTCTGCCCTCGTTGGCCACTTGAGTATCTCACCATTTTTAAAGATCTGGCCGATAGAGATACTTTCTTCGACTGCACAAAGGATAAACTTATCATCCTATTTCATAAATATTTAAAAAATTCAAATATTTACTTTCCTTAGTGTTTTTAAACTTCAATGAGCCGATAGAGGGACTCCCTTCGGCTTCGCTCAGGATAAACTTCTCATCCCTTTTTATAAACATTTCAATTTAAATCAAAATATTTACTCCCAAGCATTTTACAATTTCAATGAGCCGATAGAGGGACTCGAACCCACGACCTGCTGATTACAAATCAGCTGCTCTAGCCAGCTGAGCTACATCGGCTTTTTACTCCATAAAAGAAGCCCGCTATTTCTAACGGACTGCAAATGTATTAAAGTTTTATTTTTTAAACAAAACTTTTGTGATAATTTTTAATATTTTATTTATCACGTATTTTTTCTTTCTCTTTTGCTAACTTTCTTTTAATGGAATCTACAGCGACCATAGTGCCTTCCTCAAATGTTTTGCATTGCTTTTTTACCACAATGTCATTCCCTGGAATGTTAATTTTAATGTCAACCAATTTATTCTCTTTTTCACTCGTTTGTTGCACCTTTAAAAACACTTCAGAATCTACTATTTTATCATAGTACTTTTCCAAACCAGCTACTTTTTTCTCAACAAAATCAATAAGCTCCTTATCTGCATTAAAATTCACAGATTGTACAATTACTTTCATAATAAATCAGTTTTTTTGGCTCCTTGGGTGAGCCTGGTTATATACTTCCTTTAATTTACCCAAACTACTGTGGGTGTAAATTTGTGTTGACGCTAAACTAGAATGTCCAAGTAATTCTTTTACCGCGTTTAAATCAGCACCTTCATTAAGCAGGTGTGTCGCAAAAGAGTGCCTTATTACGTGAGGGCTTTTTTTTACTTTTGATGACACCGCACTAAAATAATTATTTATTGTGCGATACACAAGCGTATCGTATATTTTTTTGCCGTTTTTTGTTAAAAATAAATAAGGTTCCTCCCCTGCAATTTCTTCCCTAATCTCACTATATTTTTTTAACGATTCCTGCACCGATTTTAATAACGGAATAAAACGTTCCTTATTCCGTTTACCCAATACTTTAACAGTTTCATTAACATCATCTATGTCGGTGATTTTAATATTGATTAACTCGTTTCTTCTCATTCCTGTGGAATAAAACAATTCTACCATTAATTTATTTCGAACCGATTCAAAATCGCCTTCATCAAATGCATTAAGAACACTAAAAATTTCTTTTTCTGAAAAAGGAACCTGAACTTGTTTCAACACTTTCAATGCCTGATGCTTAACCAAAGGGCTATCATCTATTTGTTTTGTTTTCTGAAGAAATTTATAAAATGATTTTAAGGAAGAAACTTTTCTGTTGATGGTACGATTGGAAATTTTTGAATTCACCAAACTCACAATCCAATTTCTGATTTGGGCATAATTAACGGTCGCTATGCTTTCATTGCCAAATTCCTGGTTACAAAATAATTGAAATGAATTCAAATCATTTTGATACGCCGTAATGGTATGATGCGAATATTTTTTTTCTAAAGCGAGGTAATTTAGAAATGAGGTTATGGGCATAAAAAAAACCGTTAGTACACAAATTTACGAATTGTTATTTGTATTTACTAACGGTTTATGAAATTGGTTAAAAAAATTAACCTTGCTCTTCGTTTGTTCTTAAATTTTGAACATACTTGGCTTTTATGTTTTTAGCACGATTTGTAACTGAAGGTTTTATGAACTGTTTACGTGCACGTAGATTTTTCATCGTTTTTGTACGATCAAATTTCCTTTTATAACGTTTTAACGCTCTATCAATATTTTCTCCGTCTTTTACTGGTATAATTAACATAGTTTAGCACCTCCTTTCAAACTGTTCCTTTTTTAATTTTGGTCTGCAAATATACATTTAATTATATTATGCACTATAAATTTAATCAAAAAATAACTGTCAATACTTATTTCGTTTGCTTGTATTCTTTTTTATCGATAATCATTTTTGCTATAATTTCCCGCAAAATTTCAGAAGTTCCTCCTCCAATTGGGCCTAACCGACTGTCTCTTAACAATCTTGCCATTGGATAATCTTCCATATAACCGTAACCGCCTAAAAATTGCAGGCATTCATAAATTACTTTATCGGCTATTTTAGTGGAAACCAATTTAGACATAGTGGCCTCTTTTACAATATATTGCCCATCATTCAACCTTTTGGCTACGGAATAATTAAATTCTTTGCACATCTCAACCTCACTGGCCAAATCGGCAATTTTATGTCGCAACGCCTGAAATTGGTCTAAAGTTTTACCGAAAGCGTGACGCTCTGCCATATATTTAATGGCATAATCCAAAGCGTATTCCGCTCTTGCATGCGCATTAATTCCCATCACCAATCGCTCCAGAGCAAAATGATTCATAATATATTGAAAGCCTTTTCCTTCTTCACCCATCAAATTTTCGGCAGGAATCACCACATTGTCAAAAGCAATTTCAGCTGTATCCGAGGCTTTCCAGCCCAATTTATCTAATTTTGTGGCTGAAATTCCTGGAGTATTTCTATCCATTATAAAAATACTGATGCCTTTATTTCGGGCTGCCGGATTTGTTTTTGCTGTTACCACCAAATAATCTGAATAAACACCGTTGGTAATAAATGTTTTTGAACCATTAATTACGTAAGTATCGCCTTTTTTGACCGCTGTGGTTCTCATTGCAGCAACGTCAGAACCGCCAAAAGGTTCCGTAATGCACAAACAACCTATTTTTTCGCCTTCAATACTTGCCGTTAAATACTTGTTTTTGATGGCTTCGCTTCCTTCTTTTTCCAAATGCGTCATTGCCAAATACACGTGTGCCCAAATCGCAGCCGCAAATCCGCCCGAATTTACTTTTTGAAGTTCCTCCAATAATATAACGGTATAAAACTTGTCCAACCCCAAACCGCCGTATTCTTCAGAAGCATTTAAGCCTAAATAGCCCATTTCTCCGAATTTTTTCCAAATAAACCTTTCAATAGTTCCGGTTTTTTCCCATTTATCAATGTGAGGAACGACTTCCTTTTGTAAAAAATCTTGAAAACTTTTTCTAAATGCTTGGTGTTCTTCTGTAAAATACATACTATTCATAGAGGTTGTTCGCTTAAAAAATATTAGTGTTATTATTTAGCGTCCAAATATAAGGTTATTCTGTTAATTTTTTCTAGAGGAAAACCATCAATTTTTTTAAGTTCTTCGATAGATTGTATTTCAGCAACCTGATTTTTATAGTTGAATATTTTTTTGGTAAGTTCATAATCCAAATAAACAATAGCCAACACTTCTTTAAAAGTGGCAGTGTTGATATTTATTTTTTGAATTGTGGGCGGATTTATGACTTCAAAATACTGTAAAATTTTATTGGCAATCTCTTTGTCTAAATTCCAAACTTCAAAAATTTGATCGTTAAAAGAAAATCCTTGCAATTTCAATCTGTAATCAATGATTCTTTTTGCAAGTTTTTCGCCAATGCCGTTAACAATTCTTAAATCTTCTGCGGAAGCTGTATTGATGTCTTTTTTCAGAATTGATTCTTCAACAACATTCTTTGAATACTGTTTTTCAATTGTTTTTACTGAAGTTATCCAATCGGGAAATTTGAAAAACGGACTAACAGAAGCCAATAAACTGTCGTTAATTCCCGTTACTTCTTGAAATTGTTTTGCTGAATTGACGAATTTTCCTTGTGCCCTAAAAGCCAGCAATTTATCAATTTCAACCAAACTCATCCCAAGTTGATGGCCTTTAAAGTCTGTTATAAAATTAGGGTTGAAAGGATAAATTTTTCTTGTTCTGCCTGCTAATTCCACATTTCTCAGCGAATCCATTTCCTGTTGAAAAACCACAATTTCTGTTTGGGAAATTGTATTGGTTTCTTCCGAAGAAAAATCGACGAAAAAGAAAATACCTTGAAGCAAAACAATCAGAAGCAGTAAAAAGAAAATCCCATTTCTTTGACTTTTATGGTACCTGAAATGGGATTTTATGAAGTTCATACAATATTTAAATTATTTTTTCGCCAACCTTTGTGCTTTGTATAGTTCACCGGCTTTCAGTTTGCGCCAGTATTCATTTAAATCTCCTTTTACTTCACCCGACATTAAATACAACCCTATAATATTTGGAAATGCCATAGCGAGAATCATCATATCCGAAAAGTCTAAAACAGCGCCCAAACTTACTGAGGCGCCCACCACAACAAATATCAAGAAAAACATTTTATAAATCATTTCAGCTTTTTTGCTTTTTCCAAATAAATAAGTCCAAGCGCGCATTCCGTAGTAAGACCAAGAAATCATAGTTGAAAAAGCAAACAAAAATATGGCAACAGTTAGCACATAAGGAAACCATGAAATTACGGTGCCAAAAGCATCGGAAGTTAATTGAGCGCCACCCATTCCCACAACTTCATGTTTACCGGTAAAAATTAACACCAAAGCTGTTAAAGTACAAATTACCACAGTATCAATAAAAGGTTCCATTAAAGACACAAATCCTTCGGAAGGCGGATTGTTAGTTTTCGCCACACTATGCGCAATGGCAGCAGACCCAACACCAGCTTCATTAGAAAAAGCCGCTCTTTGAAATCCAACAATCAATACGCCAATAATACCGCCTTTTAACGCTGATGGATTAAAGGCACCGTCGTATATTGCAGCAAAAGCAGGCCCAATATTTTCTATATTTATAAAAATTACCGCCAAACAAGCCGCCACATAAATAGAGGCCATTATGGGAACTATTTTTTCGGTAACCTTGGCAATACTTTGAATACCACCAACAATAACGGCTGCCACAAGTAAAGAAATAATTACGCCAAACCAAAATCCGAATCCGACCAATTCCGGAATTTGTCCGGAAACTGCTTCAAAAGCCTGATTGGCCTGGAACATATTTCCGCCGCCAAATGAAGCACCCACACATAACACCGCAAATACGCCTGCCAACACTTTTCCCAATACTTTTTTGTTTTGTTTTTCCAACCCATTGCGCAAATAATTCATCGGGCCTCCAAAAACTCGACCATCAGCAGCAATATCTCTATATTTTACCCCTAAAGTACACTCCACAAATTTAGAAGACATTCCAAGCAAACCGGCAAGAATAATCCAAAAAGTAGCACCTGCGCCACCCAAAGAAATCGCTACTGCAACTCCGGCAATATTCCCCAAACCAACAGTTCCTGAAACCGCAGTGGCAAGCGCCTGAAAATGGGTAACCTGGCCCGGAGCATTTGGGTCGTCATATTTTCCTCGCGCCAAATCAATGGCGTGCCTAAATCCCTTGATATTTATAAAACCCATTCTAATAGTAAAAAATAGGGCGCCAATAGACAGCCAAATCACAATAAACGGAATATTCTTTTTTTGAATATCACCATTTGGATGCAGTAAAGCAATTTTTTCATCATAAACAACGGCAGCATAATTATGCGCTCCTTCCTCAATAACATCTCCTTTATTGGCAGAATCATAAATAGACCCACCTTCTTTTGCAAGGTGTTTTAAAGTACCTGAAACAAATGCTCTTCCTATAATATCATTTTCACCCCTGGAAATAATGGCGATGGTATCACCTTCTTTAACTTTAGCGCCATCTTCAATCAGCCATTTTTTAATTAAAAATTGTCCTTTTATCCCCGGACTCCATCCCGGAATAGGAATGTTCTTTTTTTCAACATAAATAGTTGGGTCATAAATTCCCACTGCGGAAAATGGATCCCAAAACAACACCATAGCAATTGCGTTTACAATTGGCGTAAAAGTTCCGTTAAATCGCTCGGAAATATTTGTCATAGGAACTGTATATTCTTTAGTGACTGTTTTTCCTAAAGCATCAGTGATAACTACACTATAAGGAACCCCTTCTACCAATCCGAAAGCTTTATTGGAAGTTAAAGAAGCGCTTTGATTACTCCACTTGTAGGTGTATGGAGGCGTACCGCCAAAAACATTTACTTCCATAATTCCGTCGTTAATTAATTTGGACGGATTTACAATATTTTCACTTACAGTAAGGTCTTGAGAAAAAGTTACTGCGGAAAACAGCAGAAGGATTGGCAATATAAATTTTAAATTCATAGTTTGTCAGTTGGTTATAATATCTTGCTAAAAAGCTTCCAAGATGCTAAAAAATTTAGCTTGCCACAAATTTTTGGCCTTAAACTTGTATTTTATTTTGCTAGATGGTTAAAAATGAGACTTATAATGTTTCGCGTAATTTTTTAATTTGATTGGGTCGGCCAAGCACAATTAAATTTGAGTCGACCGTTAATTTTGTTTCTGATTCCGGGTTTACAATATAATCATTGGCAGCGGTTTTAAAACCTATGACGGAACAGCCAGTTCTTCTGCGTAAATCCAAATCTCTGATGGTTTTATTTAAATATTCAGCCGGCAAACCGTTTACGGCTATTTCTTCTAAATTTGTGGCACTTTTATCAAGCATTGCTAACTTATCGACAAATTCAACCAAATCGGGAGTAACTACTAATGATGCCATGTGCATTCCCCCTATTTTATCGGGCATGATAATATTATTAGCCCCTGCAATTTTTAATTTATTGATGGACGATTCATTTGAAGCCCTGCTAATAATGGTCATATCTTTATTCAACTGCCTTGCTGAAAGTACCACAAACAAATTATCTGCATCAGAAGCCAATGCCGTAATTAAACTTTTGGCATTGTGCACCGCAGCTTTTTGTATAGACTCATCTTGTGTTGCATCGCCTTCAACATATAAAATATTGTCTCGCTCAAGTTGTTCAATCAAAGCTTTGTCTTTTTCAATAACAACGCAAGGCATATTAAAGTTCTGTGATTTTATAACGGCTTGTTTTCCATTACGTCCATAACCACAAACAATGGCATGGTTTTTTAAATTTTGAATTTTTTGTTGCACCTTTCTTAGTTTTAAATGTTGTAGCAATTTCCCATTTACCAAATATTCAGATAAAGCAGTCACAGAATAAGCATAAACAACAATACTTATTAATATTAAAAAAATAGTAAAAATCTTTTCATGCTCATTTAAAGGATGTATTTCACCAAACCCAACCGTTGTCATGGTAATAATGGTCATATACAATGAATCGAGAAAATTAGTTTCAGAAAAAATCGTATAACCAATTATGCCTATTGAAACAACAGCGATAAAGAATATGATTGAGACATATAATTTGGTTTTAAATATCATAAGTTGTCAAAGGTCAAAAACAGATTTTCTTTTGGTGTAAAACATGTCTTTCAGACGCAATAAAAAGGCCAGCGTTAAATAAATTCCGAAAGAAAAACCAAGGGTTATAAATGAAATATATATAAAAAACAAACGCACGTTAGAAACGTCAATTCCCAATTTATCGGCAAATCTCGAAGATACCGCGAATCCGTGTTTTTCAAAAAAATGACGCAAAGAATCTATCCAACCCAAAGTCTGTAAATTTGACGCAATATACTAATTTTCAAAATAAAGATGTGACTGTATGCCAAAATTGTAGCTACATTTTTTTAACTTTGCAACTTTCCAAAAATCCAATGACAAAACACACAGAATATATTGAAGTTTTGGGCGCGCGTGTCCATAATTTAAAAAATATTGATGTTCGCATTCCCAGAGAAAAATTGGTGGTAATCACCGGTTTAAGCGGAAGCGGAAAATCGTCGTTGGCTTTTGACACCATTTATGCTGAAGGCCAACGCAGGTATATTGAAACTTTTTCGGCTTATGCAAGGCAATTTTTAGGGGGTTTGGAAAGACCCGATGTGGATAAAATTGATGGACTTTCCCCTGTTATTTCAATTGAACAAAAAACAACGAATAAAAGTCCGAGATCTACTGTGGGAACTATCACGGAAATTTACGATTTTTTGCGATTGCTTTATGCAAGAGCCGCCGATGCCTATTCCTACAATACCAATGAAAAAATGGTAAGTTATGCCGAAGAGCAAATAAAAGAACTTATTTTAAAGGAATTTGAAGGCAAAAAAATAGTGATTTTGGCGCCTGTCGTTAAGTCGAGAAAAGGACATTACCGAGAACTTTTTGAACAAATTGCAAAACAAGGTTTTGTGCGCGTAAGGGTTGATGGCGAATTGATGGAAATTACCAAAGGAATGCGATTGGACCGTTACAAAAACCACGATATTGAAATTGTCATTGACCGTTTAACAGTAAACGAATCTTCAGAAAAAAGAGTGGAAGAAAGCATTGCGACAGCCTTATATTCAGGCGACAATGTGGTGATGATTTTGGAGCAAGAAACCAACAATCCGCGTTACTTCAGCAGCGATTTAATGTGTCCGACCACCGGTATTTCCTATCAAAATCCCGAACCAAATTCATTCTCCTTCAATTCTCCAAAAGGCGCTTGCGAAACTTGCGGCGGATTGGGAAAACTAGATAAAGTAAATGTCAAAAAGATAATTCCAGACCCTAAAATCTCCATCAAAAATGGCGGAATAAAACCCATTGGCGAACAAAAAAACAGCTGGATTTTTAAACAAATTCAACTAATTGCCGATCGTTATCATTTTCAGTTAAGTGATCCAATTTCAAAAATACCGAGTGAAGCTTTGGAAATCATTTTAAATGGCGGAAGCGAAAAATTTGACATTATTTCAAAAACTGCAGGAATTACGCGCAATTACGAAATTGATTTTGAAGGAATCGTTCATTTTATTGAAAATCAGCACAAAACAAGTGATTCAACTTCCATAAAACGTTGGGCAAAAGAATTTATGGATGAGATAAATTGTGAAACTTGCGATGGAAAACGGCTAAAAAAAGAAGCCTTGTACTTTAAGGTTAACGACAAAAATATCTCTGAACTTGTGCAACTCGATATTACCGAATTGGCAAATTGGTTTGACAATATTGAAGAAAAACTAACCGAAAAACAACTAAAAATTGCTGCCGAAATACTGAAAGAAATAAGAACCAGAATTCAGTTTTTATTGGATGTAGGCTTAGATTATTTAATGCTCGACAGAAGCTCAAAATCACTTTCGGGTGGCGAAGCGCAACGCATTCGGCTGGCAACACAAATTGGCTCGCAGTTGGTTGGCGTGCTCTATATTTTAGATGAGCCCAGCATTGGTTTGCACCAACGCGACAACCAAAAATTAATAAACTCATTGTTGAATTTAAGAGATATCGGTAACTCCGTAATTGTGGTTGAACACGACAAAGAAATGATTCAGCATGCCGATTTTGTGCTGGATATTGGTCCGGGCGCAGGCATTCATGGCGGTGAAATTGTAAGCGAAGGAACTTTTGAAGAACTGAAACAACACAACACTTTAACAGCCGATTATTTAAACGGCAAAAAGTCAATCGAAGTTCCAAAAAAACGAAGAGAAGGAAACGGACACAAAATAGTTTTAAAAGGCGCTACCGGCAATAATTTAAAAAATATTACCGTTGAATTTCCTTTGGGAAAACTAATTTGCGTTACCGGTGTTTCGGGAAGCGGAAAATCGACTTTAATCAACGAAACGCTTTACCCAATTTTAAACGAACATATTTACAATGGCGTTAAAAAACCAATGCCTTATAAATCCATTGAAGGGCTAGAACATATTGATAAAGTTATTGCCATAGACCAATCGCCCATCGGAAGAACGCCTCGCTCAAATCCGGCCACTTATACCGGTGTTTTTAGCGAAATTAGGGATTTGTTCGCCAAAACAAGCGAAGCTGCCATAAGAGGTTACAAACCTGGCCGATTTTCATTCAATGTCAAAGACGGAAGGTGTGAAACTTGTGAAGGAGGCGGTGTGCGCGTGATAGAAATGAACTTTCTGCCAGATGTTCATGTGGAATGTGAAACCTGCCAAGGAAAACGCTTCAACAGAGAAACATTGGAAATAAGATATAAAGGAAAATCAATTTCCGATGTTTTAAATATGACTATTGAAGAAGCTACTTCATTTTTTGAAAATATCCCTAAAATACATCGAAAACTTAAAACAATTCATGATGTCGGGTTGAGTTATATCAAGCTCGGTCAGCAATCCACAACACTTTCCGGAGGTGAAGCGCAACGCATAAAATTAGCTTCTGAATTGTCTAAAAAAGATACCGGAAACACCTTTTATATTTTAGATGAACCCACAACAGGGCTTCATTTTGAAGATATTCGTGTTTTAATGGAAGTTTTAAATAAATTAGCCAATAAAGGAAACACCATTCTCGTTATAGAGCATAATTTGGATGTTGTAAAACTTGCTGACCACGTGATAGATATAGGAATGGAAGGCGGAAAAAAGGGCGGACAGTTAATTTGTTTTGGCACTCCGGAAGCAGTAAGCCAACATAAAAAAAGCTATACGGCCAAATTCTTGAAAAAAGAATTAAATTAGCCCACAGATTTTTAGGGAAAATTCCGGATTTTAACGATTAAAATAGAAATTACTGCGCAATTATGACCAATGAAGACAGACAAATAAGGGATAAATTCAAGCAAAAAACTTGGAATGAAATTAAAACCAACGACTCTTGGGCTATTTTTAAAATTATGGCAGAGTTTGTTGAAGGTTTTGAGCGGCTCGGCAAAATTGGACCCTGCGTTACTATTTTTGGGTCAGCACGCGCAAAATCAGATCAAACCTATTACAAACTTGCCGAAAATATCGCCTATAAATTAACCACTCATGGCTACGGAATTGTTACGGGCGGCGGTCCGGGAATTATGGAAGCCGGAAATAAAGGAGCCAATCGGGGAAAAGGAGTTTCTGTTGGCTTAAATATTGAATTGCCATTTGAGCAACACGACAATCCGTATATTGATGCCGATAAAAGTTTGAATTTTGATTACTTTTTTGTTCGTAAAGTGATGTTTGTTAAATACTCCCAAGGATTTGTGGTGATGCCGGGCGGTTTTGGGACAATGGACGAACTTTTTGAGGCAATTACTTTGATTCAGACAAAAAAAATTGGAAAATTTCCTATCATACTTGTCGGAAGAAAGTATTGGTCGGGATTGATGGACTGGATTAAAAATACTTTGATTGATGAAGGAGCCGTAAGTTTGGATGACCTCAATTTAATTTCGATAGTTGATACCGATGATGAAGTTTTGGAAGTGATAAATACCTTTTATAAAAAATACAGTTTAAGCCCTAATTTTTAAACAACCTCTTGAAAAAATATATATTTTTAGTCCTTTTATCCGGTATTCTTTGTTTGAATAAAACCTATTCCCAAACAAACAGCACCACCATTCTTGCTGTTTTAAATGCCCAGACAAATGAGCTTAAAATACAGCAGGAAATTATTTTTTATAATAAAACTGACAGTATTTTAAGCAATATTTATCTACATAATTGGGCGAATGCCTATAAAGATAAAAATACACCGTTAGCCAACCGTTTTATAGAAAACTATTCAAAATCCTTTCATTTCACCAAAGAAAAAAATAGAGGTAGCAGCAAAATTAACAGCATTTCTGTTAATTACGACCTTGTTATTTGGGACATAAACGAAAAAGACCCAGATATTTTAAAAATTAATTTAAAGGAATCTTTAAGACCAAAAGATTCCGTAAAAATAATTGCCACCTATTCCATAAAGATACCAAATGCGAAATTTACAAATTACGGCGTTAACAGAACCGGTTATGATTTGCGGTACTGGTATTTAATTCCGGCTGTTTTTGATGAAAAATGGCAAACTTACAACAACTTTGATATGGATGATTTGTATATGGATTTTACAAATTATCTCATAAATATTAAAGTTCCAAAAAACTATACGGTCAATAGCGATTTAAAAATGTCAGTCGATTCCCTATCCAATTTTAAAAATTATAAATTAACCGGAAAAAACAGGCTGGATATCTCCTTAAATATCACCCAGGCAAATGAATTTATTGCTTATAATTCAAGTCCGGTTTCAATAATTACCAACATAAATTCAGAAAAATTAAATGTACCTGCCAAAACGGCAATCCTAAATAGAGAACTTTCTTTTATTGAGTTTTATTTGGGAAAATATCCTCACGAAAAATTGCTGATAAATAAAATTGAATACGAAAAAAATCCAGTTTATGGATTCAACCAATTGCCTTCATTTTTAACGCCTTTCAGCAATACTTTTGAATGGGATATTCAACTTTTCAAAATTCTCAGCAGAAAATATATCGACAACGTTTTTTTGTTTGACCAAAGAAAAGATGCGTGGCTTGCAGATGGTTTACAAACCTATTTAATGATGAAATATGTGGAAAAATACTATCCAAACGTAAAAGCCATTGGCGATATTTCAAAACTTTGGGGCGTTAAAAACTTTAACCTGGCTAAAATTAGTTTTAATGAGAAATACCCTTTTGTTTACCA
This sequence comes from Bacteroidetes bacterium HGW-Bacteroidetes-3, assembly GCA_002842505.1. GTDB lineage: Bacteria > Bacteroidota > Bacteroidia > Flavobacteriales > Flavobacteriaceae > Lutibacter. The sequence continues at coordinate 14,000 of PHDE01000057.1, forward strand.
ATTTGCCGCCAGAAAAAATTTAGACCAGCCCTTAACAACCGCGGCAGATTCTTTGTCAAATTTCAACAGAAAAATTGTAAATAAATATAAAGCGGGGTTGGGTATTCGCTATTTGGAAAATTATTTGGGAGAAACTTCAATTGTTGAAGCAATTAATGGTTTTTCAGAAAAATATTCAGGAAAAAAAACCAAAAGCGCGTTGTTTTTAGATTTAATTGATTCACCAAAAAATATTGACTGGTTTAAAACAGATTATTTAAATACCAATAAAAAGGCAGATTATACGATCAAAAAAATTGTGAAAAAGAATGATTCCCTTGAAATCAGTATTTTAAATAAGCGGGACTTTACCGCACCGATTCAACTTTATGGCATTCAAAATAAAGAAATAAAATTTAAAAAATGGATAGAAGACATAGATTCATTAACAACAATTACCATTCCGGCCAATGGTTTTGATAGATTATCATTAAACCATGAATTTTATTTGCCAGAATGTAATTTAAGAAATAATTGGAAAAATATTGACAGAAGTTTATTTAACAGACCGTTGCAATTAAAATTTATGAAGGACATAGAAGATCCTTATTACAATCAGTTTTTTTATACACCTGAAGTAAGATATAATTTTTATAATGGCGTAATTTTAGGAATGTCAATTTCTAACAAAACATTGCTAAACAAAAGTTTTCAATATAAAATTACGCCATCTTACGGCACAAAAAGCAATTCCCTTTCCGGAACATATAGTTTACTTTATGAATACTTGCCTGAAAATAAAAACGTGAATAAATTTTTGGCAGGAATTGCCGGCAGCAGTTTTGATTATGCCGAAAACCTATCGTACACAACTTTTAGCCCGTTTACAATGCTCGAATTTAAACGAAAAAGCTTGAGAGACGTTAGCAGTAACGCAATATATGCTTCCTATTTTTTAGTTGACAGAGAAAAATCCCCAACCCAAACACAACATATTGAAACCAACAAATACAATGTTTTTAATTTAAGTTACGGTTATTCAAAACCAAATATTATTGAAGACATTAGATTCTCGGGAGGAATTCAAGTTGCAAATAAATTCAGCAAAATATCGGCGACGGGACATTACAGATTATTGACCGACACCAACAGGCAATTTGATTTTAGAGTTTTTGCAGGCGCTTTTTTATCGAATAATACTGAAACGGACTTTTTTAGTTTTTCATTAGACAGACCTACGGATTATTTATTTCAGTACGATTATTTGGGAAGATCGGAAACTACAGGGATTTTGAGCCAGCAAATCATTATTAATGAAGGTGGATTTAAATCCAAACTTCCCGTTCCCTATGCAAACCAATGGTTAGCAACCATCAACACAAGCGTCGGATTGTGGCGCTGGATTGAAGCATATAATGATGTTGGTTTTGTGAAAAATAAAAATGAAAAAGTTTACTTTGCCTATGATAGCGGCGCCAGATTGAACTTTATACCAGATATTTTAGAAGTATATTTTCCGTTTTATTCAAATTTGGGCTGGGAATTGGGTCAACCAAGTTACAGCTCCAAAATTAGGTTTGTTTTAATCCTAAATCCTAAAAAAATATACAATTTCGCTAAAAGAGGGTTTTATTAATTGGTTTTAAGTTTTAAGCGATAAGTTGAAAATATGATTTCTAATACTTGATACCTGATACCTGAATCCATTTTAATAACAATTTTTGGCCCTATTTTTAAGTGTCATTTAAATTTGTAACTTTACACCTACTAAAAAAATCGAAAATATGCAGGTAAAATCTTCATCCACCAACCAAGAACAGTTATCTTTTAATCAATTTAAAAAAGAAGTCCTGCACGATTACCAAATTGCCGTAATAAGCAGAGAATGCAGTTACTTGGGCCGTAGAGAAGTTTTAACCGGAAAGGCAAAATTCGGCATTTTTGGAGACGGTAAAGAAGTGCCTCAATTGGCCATGGCAAAAGCTTTTAAAAAAGGAGATTTCAGGTCGGGTTATTATCGAGACCAAACTTTTATGATGGCAATTGGCGAATTAACACCCCAACAATTTTTTGCAGGACTCTATGCACACACAGATATCAATGCCGATCCAATGTCGGGCGGCCGCCAAATGGGTGGTCATTTTGCAACACATAGCTTGGATGAAAATGGGCATTTTAAAAACCTGACCGAACAATACAATTCAACCGGCGATATTTCACCGACGGCAAGCCAAATGCCCAGAATGCTTGGCATTGCGCAGGCTTCAAAATTGTATAGAAATATTCCTGAAATAAAAAAATCGAAATTTTCAAACAACGGAAATGAAGTTTCTTGGGGAACTATTGGAAACGCAAGCACTTCCGAAGGGATGTTTTTTGAAACCATAAATGCCGCCGGTGTGTTACAGGTTCCTATGATTATAAGTGTTTGGGATGATGATTATGGCATTTCAGTTCCGGCAAAATACCAAACCACCAAAGAAAGTATTTCCGAAGTGTTAAAAGGATTTCAGCGAAATGAAACCCAAGAAGGATTTGAAATTTTTGTGGTAAAAGGTTGGGATTACCCACAATTAATAGACGTTTATAATAAAGCGGCAAAAATAGCGCGAGAAGAACATGTGCCCGTATTAATTCACGTAAAAGACTTAACACAGCCGCAAGGCCATTCAACTTCCGGTTCACACGAACGCTATAAATCCAAAGAACGCTTAATTTGGGAAAAACAAAACGACTGTTTGTCCAAAATGCGTGACTGGATTATTGAATTCGAATTAAAAGACAGCAATAACAACTTGCTTCGCTTTGTTGAAACCGAAGAAGAATTGATTATCATTGAAAAAGAAGCAAAAAAAGAGGTAAATCAAGCCAGAAGAGATGCTTGGAATGCTTTTTTAAATCCGATAAGAGAAGAAAAAATCAAGTTGATGCAATTGCTTGAAAATTTGGCGAATAAAAGCCACAACAAACCTTTTATCATTAAATTAAAAAATGATTTGGCCGCCGTTATTGATACTTCAAGAAAAGATCTATTAGTTGCGGCAAGAAAATCCATTGTGTACGTTAGAGAAGAAAAATCGGCCGAAAAAACACAACTTCAAAATTGGATTACAAAATATTTAAAAGAAGAACAAAAAAGTTATAGTTCCTTTTTATATAGCCAAAGCGACAAAAAAACAGGCAATGTAAAAGAAGTTTTGCCAACTTATGACACAAATGCAGAGATGGTTGACGGAAGAATTATTATAAAAGATAATTTTGACATCCTATTTACAAAATATAACGATTTATTCATTTTTGGGGAAGATTCCGGAAATATTGGCGATGTAAATCAAGGTCTGGTAGGACTTCAGGAAAAATACGGAAAACTTCGTGTTGCCGATACCGGAATTAGAGAGACAACCATCATAGGACAAGGAATTGGAATGGCATTAAGAGGATTGCGTCCAATTGCCGAAATTCAATATTTAGATTATTTACTTTACGCCATACAAATACTTAGCGATGATTTGGCTACGTTGCATTACAGAACCGTTGGAAAACAAAAAGCGCCTTTAATTGTAAGAACCCGTGGCCACCGATTGGAAGGGATTTGGCATTCTGGTTCACCAATGGGCGCCATTGTGCATTTATTGAGAGGAATGAATATTTTGGTGCCGAGAAATATGACAAAAGCGGCCGGATTTTACAATACTTTATTGGAATGCGACGAACCAGCATTAATTGTGGAAAATTTAAACGGATACCGACTTAAGGAAAAATTCCCCAACAATTTAGGCGAATTTAAAACGCCCATCGGTGTTGTTGAAACCATTAAAGAAGGAAATGATATTACGGTGGTTTCTTACGGCTCAACACTTAAAATTGTGGAAGATGCAGTCAATAGCTTAAAACAAGTTGATATTGATATTGAAATTATTGATGTTCAAAGTCTGTTGCCATTCGACATCAATAAAGATGTGGTAAAAAGCATCCAAAAAACAAATAGGTTAATTATTATTGATGAAGACGTTCCGGGAGGCGCTTCGGCTTATCTATTAAATGAAATTCTGGAAAATCAAAATGCTTATGGTTATTTAGACAGCAAACCGGTTACTTTAACAGCAAAACAACACAGAGCAGCTTACGGAACCGACGGAGATTATTTTTCAAAACCTAATGAGGAAGATATTTTTGAGGCAATTTACAATATGATGAATGAGGTAAATCCAACAAAATACAAACCATTATATTAATGTAACGCTAATTACACTTTATTAAATTTTCAATAAAAACACCTGCTCAGGTGTTTTTTTTTATAGTTACTTCATTTAAAACATCAAATATAAATATGACAACTGTCATGTATTGACATTTATCATTCTTTTTACAATATTTAACCCATATCTTTGAGAATAATAAAATTACACTACAGTATTCATATATAAATTTATTGATATGGCAAAAGTAAAAGGAGCTATAGTTGTTGACACACAAACTTGCAAAGGCTGCGAAGTTTGTATTCCTGTTTGTTCGGATGGCGTGATTGGTATGTCGACCGACGTAAACAGAAAAGGTTATCACTATGCTTATATGAAAAACCCTGAAGCTTGCACAGGCTGCACAAATTGCGGCGTGGTTTGCCCAGATAGAGCAATCTCCGTTTATAGAATAAAAGTTTCAGAATAACCAATTAAACACTGCGAAGAATGTCAGAATTAAAATTAATGAAGGGTAACGAAGCCTTGGCTGAAGCTGCAATTAGAGCTGGAGTTGATGGTTATTTTGGTTACCCCATCACACCACAAACAGAAATTATTGAATATTTAATGACCGAACGACCTGAATTAAGAACAGGAATGGTTGTTTTACAGGCCGAAAGCGAAATAGCTGCCATAAATATGGTTTA
>PHDE01000058.1 GCA_002842505.1 Bacteroidetes bacterium HGW-Bacteroidetes-3
ATTATTAAACCTGCCTGAAGGATACTCGGTCCTATTTTTGCAAGGCGGTGCAAGTCTGGAATTTTTAATGGTTCCTTACAATCTTTTAAAAGTTGATGGAAAAGCTGCTTATTTAGACACAGGAACCTGGAGTTCCAACGCCATAAAAGAAGCTAAAATTTTGGGAAATGTTGAAGTGGTGGCTTCCTCAAAAGACAATGGTTACAAAAATGTCCCAAAAAATTACGCGATTCCGGCGGATGCAGATTATTTCCATTGCACTTCCAACAATACCATTTACGGAACGCAATTAAAAACGTTTCCCAAAACAAATAGTCCTTTGGTTTGTGATATGAGTTCAGATATTTTCTCCCGTCAGTTAGATTTTAGCCAATTTGACATTATTTATGCAGGCGCACAAAAAAATATGGGACCTGCAGGAGCCACAGTAGTTATTGTAAAAGATGAAATTTTAGGTAAATCAGGAAGAAAAATTCCTTCAATATTGGATTATCAGGTTCAAATTGCCAAGGAAAGTATGTTTAACACACCTTCTGTATTTGCCGTTTACGTTTCTATGTTAACGTTGGAATGGTTGAAAAAATTAGGAGGAATTCCTGCGATTGAAAAATTAAATGAAGCAAAAGCAGCGTTAATATACGCTGAAATAGACAGAAATCCGCTATTCAAAGGGTATGCAGAAAAAGAAGATCGTTCATTGATGAACGCCACTTTTAATTTGGTTGATGAGGCGAATAAAGAAGCATTCGATAAACTTTGGAGTGCCGCGGGTGTTAGCGGACTTAAAGGCCACAGGTCTGTTGGCGGTTATCGCGCAAGTATGTACAACGCCTTGCCAATAGAAAGTGTACAGGTTTTGGTTGATGCCATGAAACAATTGGAAAAACAATTATCATAAATTAATAAAATAGATAAAATGAAAGTATTAGCAAATGACGGATTGGACAAAAGTGGAATTGTAGGTCTTGAAAAGGCTGGTTTTGAAGTCGATTTAACCACCGTAGCACAAGAACAACTGTTAGATTATCTTAATAAAAATAAGGTTGCTGTGCTGCTTGTAAGAAGCGCAACAAAAGTCAGAAAAGACATTATTGACAACTGCCCTACCTTAAAAATTATTGGTCGTGGCGGTGTTGGAATGGACAATATAGATGTGGACTATGCACGTGAAAAAGGAATAACGGTCATAAATACGCCAGCAGCTTCATCACATTCTGTGGCTGAACTCGTTTTTGCGCATTTATTTGGTTTGGTGCGTTTTTTACACGAATCGAACCGGAATATGCCTTTAGTGGGAGATTCTAAATTTAACGATTTAAAAAAATCTTATGCCAAAGGAATCGAATTAAAAGGAAAAACCATAGGTATTCTAGGTTTTGGACGAATTGGTCAAGCAACCGCAAAAGTTGCTTTGGGATTGGGAATGAAAGTGATTGCTTTTGACCCATTTTTAGAAGCTGCAACCTTGGAATTGGAGTTTTTCGACCATCAAACGGTATTCTTCAACATAAAAACAATTTCTAAAGAAGAAGTTTTAAAACAGTCAGATTTTATTTCAATCCACGTTCCTGCCCAAAAGGAATATGTTATTTCAACAAAGGAATTTAACCTCATGAAAAATGGCACTTTTATCGTAAATGCGGCTCGCGGCGGCGTTCTTGATGAAGTTGCTTTGGTGAAAGCTATAGAAAGCGGTAAAATTGCCGGTGCAGCACTTGATGTTTTTGAAAAAGAACCAACACCCGAAATTCAATTATTAATGAATCCTAATCTTTCTTTAACGCCTCATATTGGCGCAGCAACTGCTGAAGCACAAGAAAGAATTGGCGGAGAATTGGCTTCACAAATTATTGAATTTTTTAATCCCAAAAAATAAAGAATGGCAATTATAAAACCCTTTAAAGGACTTCGACCACCACAAAATATTGTTGAAGAAGTCGCTTGTTTGCCTTATGATGTGATGAATTCCGAAGAAGCAACCAACATGGTTGTCGGTAAAAAAGCATCCTTATTGCATATTACACGTGCCGAAATTGAATTTAATAAGGGCACAGATCCCCACGATGAAAAAGTTTACACAAGAGCCAAAGCTAATTTTGAAGCTTTTCAAGAAAAAGGATTTCTAGTGCAGGATACTGAAGCGCATTATTATATTTACGCGCAAACAATGAACAGTAAAACACAATATGGCATTGTTGGCGAAGCTGCTTGTGAGGATTATTTGAAAGGAAAAATAAAAAAACATGAATTAACCCGTCCCGATAAAGAAGAAGACCGTAAAGTGCTTACAAGATATTTAAAAGCCAATATTGAGCCGGTATTTTTTACGTACAGAGCTGTTCCTGAGATAGATGCAATAGTTACAGACATTGTCACAAATAACAAGCCTATCTACGATTTTACTTCGGAAGATGGCTTCGGACATCATTTTTGGGTAATTGAAAATACTGAAACCAACAAAACATTGGAGAATCTTTTCAAAGAAAAAGTTCCTTGCACGTATGTGGCTGATGGTCACCATAGAACAGCGGCTGCAGCTGGAATGAGCGCTGAATTTAGTGCCCAAAATCCAAATCATACCGGCAATGAACCCTATAATTATTTTATGGCGGTTCATTTTCCTGACAACCAGTTGCAAATCATAGATTACAATCGCGTTGTAAAGGATTTGAATGGCTTAAACCCTGCTGAATTTTTAGAAAAAATAGATGCGAATTTTGGTATTACGCAAGTCAGCGGATCCATTGTAAAGCCAGAAAAACTGCACGATTTCTCTATGTATTTAGACGGAAAATGGTATGGCTTAACTGCAAAAAAACCAACCTATGACGACAACAATCCAATCGATAGTTTGGACGTGAGCGTTTTGTCGAAATTTATTTTGGAACCTATTTTAAATATCATCAACTTAAGAACTGATACAAGAATTGATTTTGTTGGAGGAATTAGAGGCTTGTCGGAATTGAGCAAACGCGTTGACAGCGGTGAAATGGCTGTGGCTTTCGCCCTATTTCCAGTGAGTATGAATCAATTGATGAACATTGCCGATACTGGAAATATTATGCCTCCAAAAGTAACTTGGTTTGAACCAAAATTACGTTCTGGATTGGTCATCAATAAATTAAATTAATTTAGTGAGCATAAAAAATAATTTAAATATCATTACAAATACCATCCCTGAAAATGTTAAGCTAATCGTGGTTTCCAAAACCCAGCCCGTGACTTCAATTTTGGAAGCTTATGAGGCTGGACAAAGGGCTTTTGGAGAAAATAAAATTCAGGAAATGGCAGAAAAATTCGATATCTTGCCTAAAGATATTGAATGGGATATGATTGGTCATTTACAAAGCAACAAAGTGAAGTATATGGCTCATTTTGTGAATTTAATTCACGGCGTTGACAGTTTTAAAACCCTGCAAGAAATTAACAAACAAGCGCTTAAAAATAACCGAATTATCAATTGCCTGCTAGAAGTTAAAATAGCAAGTGAAGAAACTAAATTCGGACTGTCATTTGAGGAAGTTGTGCTGTTGTTGACATCGGAAGAATTAAAAAATCTGAAAAACATCAACATCCAGGGATTGATGGGAATGGCCAGTTTTACAGAAAATAATGAGATTATACGAAATGAATTTAAATCCCTTAAAACCTTTTTTGATTCACTTCAAAAAATGAAATCATTTAATGTGAATCCGACCATTTTATCCATGGGAATGAGCGGCGATTACAAAATTGCCATTGAAGAAGGAAGTACCATGATTAGGGTTGGAAGCGCCATTTTTGGATCACGAAATTATAATTAATTTGTACGCAATACTCGACATAGAAACCACCGGCGGGAAATTTAATGAAGAAGGCATTACGGAAATTGCCATTTATAAATTTGACGGACATGAAATTGTCGATCAATTTATAAGTTTAGTGAATCCTGAAATTCCAATTCAGCCTTTTGTGGTTAACTTGACCGGCATCAATTCGGGCATGCTGAAAAACGCGCCTAAATTTTATGAGGTTGCCAAACGCATTGTGGAAATTACTGCAGATTGTGTTTTGGTTGCCCACAATGCGAGTTTTGACAACAGAATTTTAACTACGGAATTTAGACGATTGGGGTTTGAGTTCGAACGCAAAACATTGTGTACCGTTGAATTAAGCAAAAAATTAATTCCCGACCTAAATTCCTATAAACTGGGGAATTTATGCAGAACGCTCGGAATTCCGTTAACCGATCGCCACAGAGCCGATGGAGATGCCATTGCGACTGTGCAACTTTTTAAACTTTTGTTGAACAAAGACTCTTATAAAGAAATTGTAAAAGAGGCCGCCATAAAAGAAAACAACAGAACATTGGCGCCTAAATTGCTTTCTATGATAGAAGAATTGCCCTCAAAAACAGGCGTATTTTACATTCATAGCAGCAATAACATTCTTTACATTGGAAAAGGAAAAAGCATTAGAAAAGCCGTAAATCAATTGTTTTTACGAACTTCAAAAAAAGCGATGTTGTTGCAAACAGAGGTTGTTTCCGTAAGCTATGAAGAAACTGGAAATCCGTTGATTGCAGAACTTAAATATGCCGAAGAATTAAAAATCAACCAGCCAAAATATAATTTATCGACCAAAAATAATTTTATGCAAATTTCCTTCAGCAATGCAAATTTGGTGGTGGTGGACAAAGGAAGAAATTTGGGTGAAAAATCAGTAGTTTTAATTGAGGATAATGAACTTAGAGGATTCTGTTTCACAAATTTAAGTTATCAACTTAATAATATTGAAATATTGAGAAACTTGATTTCTCCCATGGAAAATTCAATACTTAACAGGGCAATTGTCAAACAATATCTTCAAAAAAATAACGTCGAAAAACTAATCCGTTTTTAATTTACGGTTATGATTAACTATTTACTCACGGTAATTGGCCCTACTGCCATTGGCAAAACTGCTTTAAGCATAAAGCTGGCACAACATTTTAAAACTGAAATTATTTCCTGTGATTCCCGCCAGTTTTTCAAAGAAATGTCTATTGGCACTGCGGTTCCTTCTGCGGAAGAATTAGCTGCCACACCACATCATTTCATTCAAAATATATCAATTTTTGAACCTTATAGCGTTGGGCAATTTGAAAAAGATGCGCTAAAAAAATTAGATGAATTGTTTTTAAAAAATAACATTGTTGTGATGGTTGGCGGAAGCGGTTTGTACACCAATGCCGTTCTTGAAGGCTTTGACGATTTCCCGGAAATTGATCCTGAAATCAGGGAAAAATTAAACAAACAAATTGAAAATGGCGAACTAAAAATCCTTCAAAATCAATTAAAAGAATTAGATCCGGAATCATACAACTCCATAGAAATTGAAAATCCGCACCGATTAATCAGGGCTTTGGAAATTTGTATTGGAACAGGAAAGCCCTACTCCTCCTTCAAAAATAAGGATAAAACCAAACGAAATTTTATTCCGATAAAAATTGGGTTGACCGCCAAAAGGGAAACAATGTATCGCCGAATTAACAGAAGAGTTGATTTAATACTGCAAGAAGGCTTACTTGAAGAAGCTAAAAAATTGTATCCGCATAAAGAGTTGAATGCGTTGCAAACGGTTGGTTACCGGGAACTTTTCGATTATTTTGACGGAAAATGCACGTTAGAATTCGCCATTGAAGAAATTAAAAAAAATACGAGACGCTTTGCGAAACGACAAGTGACCTGGAATAAAAAAGACGAATCTATTCTTTGGTTCGATTTTGAAACAAATCCTTCAGAAATCATTAAAAAAATTGAAACCCAAATTCATCTTGACTAAAACTGAACTTAAAGAATTTTTGGATGAAAAGGTGATTCAATACAACAGTCCGATGTTTATTGACAGCGATCCCATTCAAATTCCGCATCAATTTTCCATAAAAGAAGATATTGAAATTTCTGCCTTTTTAACTGCAACAATTGCCTGGGGAAATAGGAAATCGATCATTAAAAATGCTTTAACTATGATGGATTTGTTGGGCAATTCCCCTTACGATTTTGTGCTAAACCACCAACCACATCATTTAGACAAGATAGAACATTTTGTGCACAGAACGTTTAATGTAGATGATTTTAAGTACTTTATAATCGCGTTGCAGCACATTTACAAAAATCACGGCGGAATGGAAAATGTATTTTCTAAAAACGCAACTTCCAATTCTACACAAGCAGCCATTCACGAGTTCAAAAAAATATTTTTTGAAATTCCGCATTTAGAACGAACTAAAAAACACATTTCCGATCCGTTAAACGGTTCGGCGGCAAAAAGAATCAATATGTTTTTAAGATGGATGGTCAGAAATGACAAAACGGGTGTGGATTTTGGAATTTGGAAAAGCCTCTCTCCTGCCCAACTCTCTTGTCCGTTAGATATACATTCTGGAAATGTTGCCAGAAAATTGGGTTTGTTAACCCGAAAACAAAATGATGCCAAAGCATTGGCCGAATTGGATACAAACTTACGGAAAATGGATAAATCTGATCCCGTAAAATATGATTTTGCCTTGTTCGGATTGGGTGTTTTTGAGGGGTTTTAAATTTTATGCAATAAACTATATATTATAAACGCAATTCACTATAAATCAATTAAATATCCTACAGAAAAATTAAAAAACCCGGTATTTTTAAGGTTAGATTCATCGCCGATGGCATTGGGGAAATTGATGTTATAACCCGCTTCAAAGTCAAATGAGTTGGTACTGAATAACAATGGCAAATTTATTTGGGTATTTATCAAATCAAACACATCATTTTCGGAATACTGTGTTATTAATTGTCCGTTTTGACTGACAATTCTAGCCAGTTCAATTGTTTGTTTACCGGCAATGATATTTAATTGCGGTTTAAACTTTAGGCTTGTTTTCTTCGTTTTTAATAAATTAAAATCAACAAAACTTCTGGAAGCTATTTCAAACGATTGTTCCTCTCCAAATAAGTAAGATCCAGAAAGTTGTGTGCCCAATGTTCTCTTTTTATTTCGAACGCCAAATCCAAGGTTTAAAGTATTGCTATAAATATTATTAAGATCGTTTGCATAAAAATATTTTGAATAGGATACCGAATATTTAAATAATTTATTTGCCCCAATATTTTTGCTAAAGCCCACGGTTGCTGTAGTTACATCCCATTTCGGGACAAATTCACTGTAATAAATTCCTGATAAACTTGCAAATATTCCGCTGGAGTGTGCATAGGTAATTTGTGGGGTTATATTGTATTGGTCAATGCCTATGTCACGTCCCGAAAAATAAGTATCACTATTATATGTTGTAGAAATATATAAAAATTGAGACTTGTTAAGTGATGCAGTTAATTCATTGATCACTTCATCTTCCATAAAAAGTTCATCTATTAAATCATCTATTTCTTTTTCTTTCGTAAGTTCCTGTGCTTGTGCAAAAAATAGGCCTGAAAGCCATAATAAGAGTACGAGGTATTTTTTCATTGGTGAATATAAATTAAAAAGTGGTTGAGTTGCCTCAACCACTTATGTTTTAGATAATTATTTTTTAGTTTCCTGTGTTGTTATGCATCCGTTGTTTTCTTTGCTCCCTTACAGTTTCACGCAATTCAGTGCCACCTTGCGTTTCTCTATTCATTTGCATTTTGCTGCGCATTTGTTGGCGTTGTTCACTTGTCATGGTATTTCTAAACGCTTGTTTGCTTTCCTGTATACTTTCTCTGTGTTCTTGCATCAACGCTTTTTGAGTTTCAGTTAAGGAGTTCATTAAGGCATCGTGGCGCTCTTGGCGGGTAAGATCATTATTGTCAAAAATTGCCAATTGCGCTTCGGTAAGACTTGCTCTGAATAATTCTCTTTTTTCTTTAATTCGGTCTCTTTGCTCCTGAATCAATTGTTTTTGTTCTGCAGTCATTGTTTCTACAGCGGCTTTATTCATGTTTTTTCCTCTATTTTGATTTTGCTGTGCTTCCGCACTTGAAATTCCAACCAGTAGCCCAAATGCCACTAAAGCGATTATTTTTATTGATTTCATCTTTTTAATTTTTAAATTATTATTATTTTTTAGGAACGTTCTACTGTTTAGACCTTGCTTTTTCAAAATAGTTTAAAATTTTGAAAAACTAAATTTAATTGGCCAGCACTTCTTCATAAACCAATTCTTCCAGCACATAATTGTCCACAAATTCATCAATTTCATTATCTGAAACAAAAAGTGAAGTTATTAAAATGTCGTTTTCTTCAAGTTCTCCTTGCGCTAAATTGCTGTTTTGCAAATGATCGATAGTATCTGAAACAATTGCAGGAATTTTATCTATTGAAGGAATTGCATTGGGTTTAAAAACTGTTAACGCCAAAATGATGGCGATAGTTGCCGCAACAGACCAAACAATTCTTTTTCTTGAAAAAATAGTGAACCTTGCTACTTTTTGTCTTGAAACCTTTTCTAAGATGTCTGCTTTAGATTTAGAAAAATAATCTTTAGGAACTTGAATACCCAATTCTTCTGAATGCACTTTACGCATTTTTCCGTCAAAAGAAAATTGATTGTCAGTGTCAAATTTTGAATTCATAAGATGATTGTTTAATTTTTTCATGGTATATACTTAGACCTTGTTTTTTGTTAAAAGTTCAACAGCCAGCATATTTTTTTCAATATGTTTAACTGTGTTGTAATAAGAAGATTTTAAGATACCTTCTTTTATTCCTGAAATTTCTTCCATTTCACGGAATTTTAAATCGTCATAATACTTCATTTGAAATATTTGCCGTTCTTTTTCGGGTAACTTTGAGAGAATACCCTGCAATTTTAATTGGATTTCATCCCCTTCAAAAAAGGCGTCTTCCACTAAATTATTTAAATATTTTTTGCTGACATCATCCAAAGAGGAATAATTCTTTTTCTTATTTTCTTCCAGAAATCTGAGTGATTCATTATAGGCGATGCGATACATCCAAGTATGCAAACTGCTTTTTTGTTGAAAATTGGGAAGGCTTTTGTAAATTCTTAAAAAGGTGTTTTGCAGCACATCATCGGCGTTTTCATGGGTAATTACCAATTTTCTGATATGCCAATACAAACGCTCCTGATAAAGATCCAATAATTTCTTAAAGGCTTTATCCTTTTCTTTATTGTCTAATAAATCTCTTATGAATTCGCCTTCGTTAGTCAAACTATCTTTTGTTTAATTACTTAATAATTTTATTAGACCTGTAAAAAATCGAAAAGTTTAAATTATATTAAGTTTTAATCGGATTTAATTATTAACTATTAATTTTTCATTATTAATTCAGCCCGCGTAAAGGATAGAACCCTTCGACTGCGCTCAAGGTAAACTAATTGTTTGAGCTCTTTTTTTTTTGCTTTTCGCAACTAAAAAAAGCGAGAAGTGATAGCCTGACCCAACGGGTAACGCCCACCGAAAAGGCGGGCAGGCCCAAATATTATAAAAAACCTTCTAATGCCAACTCATAACTTTGCAATCCGAAACCGGCAATAATTCCTTTTGCATTAGGTGCAATATAGGAAACGTGACGAAATTCCTCGCGAGCATAAACATTGGAAATATGCACTTCAATTACCGGAGTTTCAATGCCTTTAATGGCATCTCCAATGGCAATAGAAGTGTGCGTGTAGGCGCCTGCATTTAAAATTATACCATTGTAACTAAAGCCAACTTCGTGTAATTTATTGATGATTTCTCCTTCAACATTGCTTTGAAAATAATGTAACTCAACATCCGAATATTTCTTTTTTAAAGTTTCAAAAAATTGATCGAAAGTTAAATTTCCATAAATTAAAGGTTCACGTCTGCCTAATAAGTTTAAGTTGGGTCCGTTTAAAATAAGTATTTTCATTTGTGAAATATTTTAGTGTAAATATATTACTTATTTTTATCAAATGAAATGGAATAACGCTTTACACGATTATCAGTTTTACTTAAAAATAGAAAAAGGCCTGTCGCAAAATACCATCGACAGTTATTCGCGCGACGTGAGAAAGCTGATGTTGTATTTGGAGGAAAATGACATGGTTATTTCACCAATTTCCATAAACCAGGAAGATTTTAAGCAATTTGTTTATGAAACTTCCAAACATATCAATGCGCGATCACAGGCACGTTTAATTTCGGGCATTCGAAATTTTTTCAACTATTTGATTTTTGAAGAATACAGAAAAGACAATCCGACAGAATTGATAGAAACGCCTAAAATTGGAAGGAAACTGCCAGATACTTTAGCTTTAAAGGAAATTGATTTGCTTATTGGCGGCATCGATTTAAGCGAGCCGCAAGGCGAGCGAAACCGAACTATTTTAGAAACTTTGTACAGTTGCGGCTTGCGCGTTTCCGAACTTACGAATTTGAAAATTTCCGATTTATTTTTTGAGGAAGATTTTATTCGGGTTATTGGAAAAGGGAATAAACAGCGTTTTGTGCCCATCAATTCGCAAACCCAAAAGTATATTTTGTTTTATATCAACTCAATCAGAACACATATTGACGTTCAAAAAGGATTCGAGGATACGGTTTTTTTAAACCGGAGAGGAAAAAAATTAACCCGTGTAATGATTTTTACGATTATTAAAAATTTGGCGATAAAAGTCGGCATTAAAAAGAAAATAAGTCCGCACACTTTTCGGCATTCTTTCGCCACGCATTTGCTGGAACGCGGGGCCGATTTAAGGGCAATTCAGCAAATGCTGGGACACGAAAGCATTACCACAACCGAAATTTATATGCACCTTGACAAAAGTTTTTTAAAGGAAGTCATCAATACTTTTCATCCAAGAAAATAGGTCTGATATCTTTAGTTTACAAGTTTATTTACACAAAACTTTAGTTAAATAAGGAAAAATTAACTTTAGGCATTTTAGGCACTCCAAACTTTAGGCACTAATTTTTTACTTATTCCGAACGTAAATCAATTTAAATCGCACGCCGCTTTGCACGCGCTGGTCAATTTCAAACTGGTTAAGCGATTTAAACAAAGGCGTTAATTTCTCAAATCCGAAATTTCTTGAATCGAAGTTTGGCTGTTTTTTCAGAATCAAAGAGCCAACATCGCCTAAAAATGCCCATCCGTCTTCATCCGCCGCATCCGAAACGGATTGTTTCAGAAACTTAATGACTTTTGGCGTAATTTTGTCTAAATTTTGTTTCTTCGACTCGCCTCCTTTTTCATCTTTTGTTTCACTGTAAGGTTCTAAAATTTCCAAATAAATAAACTTGTCGCAAGCCACAATAAACGGATCGGGTGTTTTCTTTTCTCCAATTCCGTACACCTGCATTCCCGATTCGCGAAGTCTGGTTGCCAATCGCGTAAAATCACTGTCCGATGAAACCAAACAAAAACCATCAACATTATTTGAATATAAAATATCCATCGCATCAATAATCATCGCAGAATCTGTTGCGTTTTTCCCTATGGTATAGCCATATTGCTGGATTGGCGTGATCGCATTTTCAAGCAAAATAATTTTCCATTTACCCAATTGCGGCTTTGTCCAATCGCCATATATTCTTTTGATGGTTGGCGTGCCGTATTTGGCAATTTCCTCCATCATTTCCTTTATATATTTTGACGGAATGTTGTCGCCATCAATTAAAACGGCTAATTTTATGTCTTTTACCATAAGATGAGATTTTTATCTATTTTTATTTTATTCATTTTGTTTTGTACTTAAAATGAATAAGTTAACAGCTTTGTTGTTCAAATTTTATTAAATGTTTCGCAAAAAATAAAGGCCGACATAACGGATTTCAGCATAAAAAAAATTAATATATCGCTAAATTAGTTAAACCCAATTATAAAACAGTACCTTTGCGGCTAATATTATATTTAAAAATTTTAACAATGAGTAAAGGAACAGTAAAATTCTTCAATGAAGCTAAAGGATTTGGTTTTATTAGCGAGGAAGGTTCAAACAAAGAACATTTTGTACACATTTCTGGATTAATCGACGAAGTACGCGAAGGTGACGAAGTTGAATTCGATTTACAGGAAGGTAAAAAAGGATTAAACGCAGTGAATGTAAAAGTTATTTAATATATACTTACCTTTTTACAATGTAGAGCCTGTCATTATTGACAGGCTTTTTTTTAGAATCAATCCTATTGAAAAAACAAAATAATTTCACTATTTACACTCATTTTCAATGCTTTAGTTTTAAAACAGCTGATATCCAAACAATTCGCCTACCTTTGCCACTTTTAATTAAACTACATGACATTTAAAGATCTAAACATTATTGAACCTATCCTGAAAGCCTTAAGCGCTGAAGGTTATACACAACCCACACCAATTCAAGTACAATCAATTCCAATTTTGCTGAACCGAAACGACCTTTTGGGCTGTGCGCAAACCGGAACAGGAAAAACGGCAGCATTTGCCGTTCCTATATTGCAACACTTGTTCCTTGACCATAAAAGCAGCAACAATAATCAGCGTAAAATTAGAGCGCTCATTATTACGCCTACACGAGAATTGGCGATCCAAATTTCGGACAGTTTTACGGCTTACGGAAAATTTACCGGAATTAAAAACACCGTTATTTTTGGCGGCGTAAAACAAGGCCAACAAACAGATGCGCTTCGCAGAGGCGTGGATGTGCTTGTTGCAACGCCGGGAAGATTGCTCGATTTGATGAATCAGGGCTATATTTCATTAAAAGACGTTGAATATTTTGTGCTGGATGAAGCGGATCATATGCTGGATATGGGCTTTATTCATGACATTAAAAAGATTATCGCCAAATTGCCCACAAAACGACAATCGTTGTTCTTTTCCGCAACAATGCCTGCGGATATTGTGGATTTGTCCCGAAAAATATTGGGCAACCCACAAAGAGTAACCGTAAAACCCGAGCAGGCAACTGCCGAAAAAGTGGAACAGGCCGTTTATTTTGTCAGCAAAAAAAGCAAACCAAAATTATTGGTTCATTTGCTGGAAACGGAAGCTGTGGAATCTACGCTCATCTTTTCCAGAACAAAACACGGTGCCGATAAAATTGTACGGTTTTTGGAAAAAGCCGACATAAGTGCCGCTGCCATTCACGGAAATAAATCCCAAGGTGCGCGACAACGGGCATTGGGCGATTTTAAAAGTGGCGAAACAAGCGTTTTGGTGGCGACGGACATTGCCGCTCGCGGTATCGACATTGATGAATTATCGCTGGTAATTAACTACGATTTGCCAAATATTCCTGAAACTTACGTTCACCGTATTGGAAGAACCGGACGTGCAAGCGCCAGCGGAATTGCCATTTCGTTTTGCGATGCTGAGGAAAGAGCCTTTTTGCGTGATATTCAAAAATTAATCGACCAAAAAATTCCTGTGGTAACAGAACACCCATTTTTAGTTGACGGTGTTGATGATAAACCACTGGATGAGGAAAAACCAAAAAATGCACGTTCCCAAAAATCAGGCAATGGCGGTGGAAGAAATAATGGATGGAAACACCGTAAACCAACGACAAATAAACAACGATAATAAAGGGTTAAGTTCCTAAAATATAAAAACAAAAAAGGCTATCAGAAATGACAGCCTTTTTCGTTTTTGGATTGTATTGAAGATTAAAATCTTTTTTTTCCACCAAATTTATTGTCACGCTTTGGCGCATCAGTTTTTGGTTTTGCTTTACTCACAACAATAGTGCTGTTGTCGTATTGGCACTCATCAAGCTCTTCAATTGCTTTTAAAGCGTCGTCTGCATTCTTCATTTCCACGAAGCCAAATCTTTTAGATTCGCCCGTTTCTTTGTCAGTAATAACTTTTGCAGAAACCACTTCACCATACTCTTCAAATAATCCCTGTAAGTCTTCACTGGTTGTTGAAGAACTTAATTTTGCTACGAAAATGTTCATGTTTTAATTAAAATGTTTTATAATTTAAGTTTAAAAAAATTGAAGTAAGCAAAATCGACTTAATAACTGCAATACTAGAATTTTTATTGAATCCGCAAATGTAAAAAATTAAATCCAAACTTTTTTATAAATGCCTAACTATCTTACGCTCTGTAAAAATAATAAGCACGTTTTTAATTTTGGATTTTGAATGTTGAATTTTTAATTATCAAGTATCAATTATTTTGGATTTTAGTCTAAACAAATAAACGATTAAACAATTTAATGGGCGTTCCCTTTCAGGTCGGGCCTTCACTACTCGCTTTTTTTTGTGAAAAACAAAAAAAGAGCTCAAACAAACCGTTCAGTCCCTAACGCGAATTTAATTACGATTTAAGAATTCAGATTTACGATTTACGAATTTTCAACTAAACAAATACACAATTAAACAATTATCAATCGTAAATTATAAATTCCCCCTTCGGGGGCTAGGGGGCTAGGGGGCCTTAATTGTAATTGCCCTAACAACTGCTTTATCTCCATAACGTTCACGCATTTTATCCATTGCGTGGTACAAATTCACCATTTTGGCATTGTCTTCAAACAAATTAATTTGCTGTCCGCCACTCACCAAATCGCTAAACTTCACGCCTACCAGCCTCACCAGTAACCGTCTTTGGTACAAACTGTTGTAAAGTTCCATCACAACCGGTAAAATAGTGTGGTCGGCCGAGCTGTACGCAATTTTCTTTTGTTTTGTATAGGTTTGAAAATCGGAATAGCGAATTTTAAAAGTAATGCACGCGGTTAATTTATTGCTTCTTCGCAATTGAAAAATCAAACTTTCTGTCATAGCAACAATATTGCTTTTCAGTTTTTCAAGATCCGTGGTATCTTTCTCAAAGGTTGTTTCTGTTGAAATGGATTTCCGTTCGTGGTATTTTATCACCGGCGAATTGTCTATGCCGTTCGCTTTTTTCCAAATGCCGCTGCCCTGTTTTCCAAAAACTTTGGTCATCATATCAACCGGCATTTCCTGAACGGTTTGTATGCGTTTAATGCCCAAGTCGCACAAAATATTGTAGGTTTTTTCGCCCACCATCGGAATTTTACGCACAGATAACGGCGCCAGAAAAAACTTTTCGGTTCCGCTGTTTATTTTTAGTTCGTTGTTCGGTTTCGCTTCTCCCGTGGCGATTTTTGAAACAGTTTTGTTAACGGACAAGCCAAAAGAAATGGGCAATCCGGTTTCTGTAATTATTTTTTTACGCAATTCCGAAGCCAATTGGTGACAGCCAAAAAACTTGTCCGTTCCCGTTAAATCGATATAAAATTCATCTATCGAAGCTTTTTCATACAAAGGCACCGATTCGTTAATCACATCGGTCACCAATTTTGAAAATTTGGTATAAATTCCTGAATTGCCACGCAACACAATGGCTTCCGGACATAGTTGTTTTGCCATGCGCATAGGCATTGCAGAATGAACGCCATATTTCCGGGCTTCATAACTGCAGGAAGCCACCACGCCTCTATCGGAAATTCCGCCAATTAAAATGGGTTTTCCTTCCAGTTTGCTGTCGATTCTGCGCTCGCAGGACACAAAAAAAGTATCCAAATCCATATGTACAATAGAACGTTCCAAAGTGCTCATACCATGACTTTTTTAGGAATGTCGGCATATCTCGGATCTTGGATAATGGCCAATTTTTCCATTTTTTCTATTTCAACCGTGATGCAGTCAAATTCCTCCACAACTTTTCCCGTCAATTCGTACACGCCTCTTCCTTTAAATGGATATTTTTTGGCAGCTGGCGGAAAATGTACCGTATCAATATGATTTCCTGCTACATCCAAAAAATTCCCGAAATACATCAGTTTGCCTTTGGAAGTGCTGACTCTTTTTGCCGTTATATAATAGCCGTAAACCGTGACGTTTTTGCCAATGTAACGCACCAAATCATTCGCAACCAATTGTTCTTGAATATGTTGCGTCAATAAATCAAACGGACTGCATAACGGAAAACCGAGATATTGGATTTCATCAAAAGCATCTTCAAAACTGCTGCAACTGAGTTGTGGCGTGTTGTACACAATTTTTTCCGACTTAAAAAGCGTGGAAACGTGTTCTTCCAAACACACTTTGTTCACTTTCATATAAGCTTCCCACAACAATTCGCGTTTATTTCTTCCCGTAAACCGAAAAGCGTTTATTTTGATTAAAATGGAAAGCTGTTCCAACGAAATGGCAACCCTTTCTATAAAGTCGTCCAAATCCAAAAACAAGCCGTTTTTTTCACGCTCGTTTACAATTTTTGTCGTATTTTTCAATTCAAAACTTTCCAGCATCATAAAACCCAAATAAATGTGGTTTCCTTCTATAAAGTTCTGATAATGAGACTTGTTAATGGTTGGCGTGTGAATGATTCCTCCGTTCATCCGCGCCTCGTGCACATAATATTCCGGCTGGTAAAATCCGCCGAAATTATTAAGCGTCGCCACCAAATATTCCAGCGGATAATAGGCTTTTAAAAACAGACTTTGGTAGCTTTCAACGGCGTAAGAAGCCGAATGGCCTTTGGCGAAAGCATAACCTGCAAAACTTTCAATTTGCCGCCAAATTTCTGTAGTCAGCTCGTAATTGTGCCCTTGGTTTTTGCAGTTTTCAAAAAACTGGTCCTTCACTTTTGAAAATTCTTCTTTCGACCTGAATTTTCCGCTCATTCCGCGCCGCAACATATCGGCTTCACCCAAACTTAATCCGCCAAAATAATGCGCCACTTTAATCACATCTTCCTGATAAACCATTACGCCAAAAGTTTCCGGCATAATTTTAAGCAACATCGGATTCGCTTCTTTCCTGCGTTCCGGATTTCTGTATCTTAAAATATATTCCCGCATCATCCCAGATTTTGCAACGCCCGGCCGAATTACGGAACTTGCGGCCACCAAACCCAAATAATTATCAACCTGTAATTTTTTTAGCAACATCCGCATTGCGGGAGATTCCACATAAAAACAGCCAATGGCTTTCGCATTTTTCAGCAGATATTTAATTTTTGAATCTTCTTTAAAACGCTTGATGTCGTGAATGTCAATATCGGGATGCGTTGGATGGTTGTATTTCACAATGTCAACCGCTTCCCTAATTTTTCCCAACCCGCGCTGACTCAAAATGTCAAATTTATACAGGCCAATATCTTCTGCCACAACCATATCAAACATCGTGGTCGAAAATCCTTTTGGAGGTAAATAAGTAGCTGTATAACAATCAATTGGTTTTTCAGAAATTAAAATTCCGCCGGAATGAATGCCCAAATAATTGGGAAATCCCTGAATATATTTGCTGTAAATCAGCACCAATTTAGACAAGTCGTCCAATTCATTAGGATTGAAATTTCGCATAGAAAGTTTGTCTATTTCCTCTTTCGGCAATCCGAAAACTTTCCCCAATTCCCGAACCGAAGCTTTGTATTTAAAGGTGTTGTAAACGGCAATTAACGAGGTATTTTTAAACGTTTTGAATATAAAATTCATCACATCATCGCGGTCGCGCCAGGAAAAATCCAAATCGAAATCGGGCGGATTTATCCGGTATAAATTGATAAAACGCTCAAAATATAAATCCAGTTCTATGGGATCAACATCGGTAATCCTCAGCAAATACGCCACAATGCTGTTGGCACCGCTTCCCCTGCCAACATAATAATAATTTTTACTTCTGGCATATTTTAGGATTTTCCAATTGATTAAAAAGTAGGAAACAAATTGTTTTTGCCGAATCATTTCAAGCTCTTTTTCCAACCGCACAAAAACCCGTTTCCCCAATTTTTTATACCGATAATTTAAGCCGTCATAAGCCAGTTTTCTCAGCAGTTTAAAGTCCAGTTCCTCATTATTGCTGTAGGTTTTCTGATTTTTAGGCGCATTTTTTGAAAAATCGAAATTGATGTGGCAATTGCCCAAAATACGCTGCGTGTTTTCAATAATTTGCGGATATTCCTCAAAAATAGTTTTCAACGTTTTTTCAGAAACCATCACGTCAGAAACTTCTCCCTGCTCCGATTTTGGCAGTTTACTGAGCAAAACATTGTTGTCAATGGCGCGCAACAATCGGTGTGTGTTAAATCCTTTTTTATTTTGAAATGAAACCGTTTGCAACACCACCAATTTCTCCTGATGAAATCGCCATTTTGAAAACTTCAGCAGATTCAAGTCGGAAGATTTTACGCCCATAAATTCATTTTCTTGAAGCTCCATAAGCGTATTTTGGTACGGATAAATCACATAAGTATCTGCAATGTATTTTGCGCGTTTAGGAATCGGTATTTTACTGGAATGCAAAAAATCCGACAGATATTTATTGAGTTGCCGCAAAGCTTCATTATTTTGTGCCAGCATCACAAATTGCTGCTGTGCGCCATTTCTGAAATCGATGCCCAAAACAGGTTTTATATCGTATTTTGGAGCCAAACGCACAAAATCCAAATTGGCCGAAGTGCTGTTAATATCGGTCAAGGCCATTGCCGTAATATTGTATTCAAATGCCTGCTGCAACAAGACTTCTGGCGCTATTGTGCCATATTTTAAGCTATAATAGGTATGGGTGTTCAAATACATTTTTTCAGAAAAAATTAGGCGGTAAACTTTTTTTTGCTAAATTAGCTCAAAATATTAGCAATTGTTGCTCATAAATTTAGCATTATGAATTATTTGTCACAAAATATCAAACACATCAGGACCTTAAAAGGGTTGACGCAAGAGCAATTTGCGGAAGATTTAAAAGTTTCCCGCTCAAGAATAAGTTCTTATGAAGAAAACAGAGCCATTCCTCCTGTCGAATTTTTAATC
>PHDE01000059.1 GCA_002842505.1 Bacteroidetes bacterium HGW-Bacteroidetes-3
GTCCTTTTCCTGATTTTTGATTGTTGTGCCATCCTAAACCTTGTTCTTCTAGTTCGGCTGCTTCCGGAACAGGACCTAATTTACTGGCATCTCCATTTCCGTGAGTTTTCCCAACGGTGTGACCTCCAGCAGTTAAAGCAACTGTTTCCTCATCATTCATTGCCATACGCACAAAAGTTTCACGAACTTGCTCTGCAGTTTTTAATGGATCAGGGACTCCATTCACACCTTCAGGGTTTACATAAATTAACCCCATTTGTACAGCGGCTAATGGATTTTCCATGGTAGATGGATTTTCTAAATTTCCATAACGACTATCGCTAGGTGCCAACCATTCTTTTTCTGCTCCCCAATAAATATCTTGTTCAGGGTGCCAAATATCTTCTCGTCCAAAAGCAAAACCAAAGGTTTTTAATCCCATATTTTCATAAGCAATAGTTCCTGCCAAAATAATTAAATCGGCCCAACTTACTTTATTCCCGTATTTTTTCTTAATTGGCCAAAGTAAGCGTCTTGCTTTATCTAAATTTACATTGTCTGGCCAAGAATTAAGTGGTGCAAAACGTTGATTTCCTGTTCCACCTCCACCACGTCCATCGGCTGTTCTATAAGTACCTGCGGAGTGCCAAGCCATACGAATCATTAATCCGCCATAGTGTCCCCAATCTGCAGGCCACCATTCTTGACTGTCCGTCATTAAGTTATTTACATCTTTTTTTAGTGCTTCAACATCTAATTTTTTTAATTCTTCACGATAATTAAAATTAGTTTTTAAAGGATTTGTTTTAGTATCATGTTGATGTAAAATATCTAAATTTAGTGCTTTAGGCCACCAATCCATTACCGATTTATCTGATGAAGTGTTTCCCCCGTGCATTACAGGACATTTCCCCGCTTCATTTGTTGCCTCTTTTTTTGTAAATTGACTATGGTCAACTGGACATTTGCCTTCTTTTGAATTTCTCATGATTTTTAATTTTTAATTTTTATCAAAATTAGTATAAAATATTACTATTAATAAAAAATAATGATAGATATTATTTATACTTAGATAGAACTTTACGTTTGGAGTTTAGTAAAGAATGAATTTGGGGTTTTGCCCTATGATAGTTTTAGTAAATTTAATAGAATAATTTTGTTTTTTAAACAAAAGGTTCAAATACTATTCAACCAATTTTTCTGTAATTCTGCTGCTGGCGATTTTTGAGGCCAATAAACCTAAAACAAGAATAGTCACAAGTACCGTTAAAACGTTGAAAAAAGTAAACTCAACCGGATAAGCCAAATGTTGTGTTATCATAAAGAAGCTATATTTTTTCTGAAGCAACACCAACACAATTCCTGCCGAAAGGCCAACTGCAAGTCCGAATAATGTCAGTAAAAAACCCTGAAAAATAAATATCCGTTTAATTTCTTTGATGGAAGCGCCCAAATTATACAACGTTTTAAGGTTGTCCCTTTTATCTAAAATCATCATAATAATAGCGCCAATCACATTGAACAACGCAATAATTAAAATTAGCGTAAATATCAAATAGGAAGCCAAATTTTCTGTATTCAGCATTTTATAAAACACAGCATTTAACTGCTCTCGTGTTTCCACTTTAAAATCGGCTCCCAAATTGTTTTTGAGCTGTTCTATAATTTCCGCACGCTCATCGCTGTTTTTCACTTTAAGTTCAATGCCTGAAATTTGTGTCGGACTGTAATTCAGCAACTCCTGCGCCAATTCCAAAGAAATAAATACGTATTTTTTATCAATTTCATCGGTCAATGCAAAAACACCGATGGGCGTTGTGTTAATTTTTGTAAAAGCGTTTGAAGGATTGGTGATATAGCCGCTTCCCGGTTTTGGGACGTAAATTTTTAAAGGTTCCAAAAAATCATAAACGCCAATAGACAACAGGTTCGAAATTCCGTTGCCAACAACAGCTCCTGAAGGCATATTTTCGTTTAACCAAGTGCCGGCATAAACCGTGGTGTCCATTCGGTTCACTTTTGCATAATTAAGGTCAACACCTTTAATATAGGCAATGTGCGTTTTTTCTTTAAAATCAAAAAAAGCGCGTTCTTCAATTACTTTTGCATAAGAAGCAATCTCTTTTTCGCTATTAATCAGGGTTTCAATTTTAGGGTTAAAATCGAAGGATTTTCCTTTAACGGCGGTAATTTTAATATCCGGATCTGAAGTGTTTAAAAATCCAATGCTGAAAGTGCGCAATCCGGAAAAGCCAGAAAGCACAATAAACAAAGCCAAAGTTCCAATAATTACGCCAATTGCGGCGATAAAAGTGATAATATTTATGGTATTGTTGCTGCTTTTTGAAAATAAATATCGCTTGGCTATGTATAAAGAGAAATTCAAATTATCGCTTTTTGCGTTGGTCTAAAATATCGGGATTTGTAATCGGATTTTCCTGTTTGCCTTTTAAGGCATTGTCAATATCTTCAATATAATCCAAACTGTCATCCATATAAAAAAACAGTTCGGGCATTCTTCTAAGCTGTTCCTTGGTCCGTTTTGCCATTTCATAACGAATAGTGGCCGTATTTTCGTGCAGACCTTTAAGAATAAGGTCTCTTTTTCCCTGCGGAAAAACGCTGATGTACACTTTTGCGTTCGATAAATCGGAAGTAACAAGCACTTTAGTAACAGATATAATAATCCCTTTCATTCCGTCTTTTGCGGCAAGCTGTAACACTTCTGCAAGATCTTTTTGTAGAACACCTGCAATTTTTTTTTGTCTGTTTGTTTCCATACTGCAAAAATAGGTTTTAAATATACAATAATTCTGTTTTTGTTTTTGATTGTTTTGTAAATATTGGCTTAATTCTAATAGGCACAGTAATTTGTATTTAGTTATTTTTGGGCCTGCCCGCCTTTTCGGTGGGCGTTACCCTGCGGGTCGGGCTTTTCATTACAATCCGTCATCGCGAGGCTTTTGGAAAAATCCAGCCTGTGCCGAATTTATTTCGGTATGGCAATCTGTTGAACAAATTTCTGAATAAACTCGCAATGCCGGGATTTTCACTTCAATCCCTAACGCGAATTGATTTACGATTTTTGATTTACGATTTTGAAAATAGCGTAATTAAATGTTAACCAAAACAAAATTGCTCTTTGCGGTTAATTGCAAATTAAGATTGAATTTATTTTTATAATTTTTTACTTGGTTTTTATCATAGAATACGCGGGTTCAATTAATAATGTATAATTAAAACCAAGAACAGAAAATAGGGATTGGGATTTTATTCAGCATAAAATCCCAATCCCTATCAAGAATTCCATTAAATATTTACTCGCAAACAGCTTCCAAAGTGTCTTCTATATCTCCGGGTGTACCCATAATTTTTATAAAAGTTCCCATGGTTAATTCTGGCCAATGTAAAGCCAATCTGTATTTTCCCGGAAGCATCGTTGCTTTTTTTCCCTGTAAAATAATTTCATAAGGCATTGCGGCAACATTTTCTTCCCCAATAATTGGCAAAAAATAAGCTTCTCCTTTTGCTTTATCCTGAAGTCCGATGCCAAAAACTGCGATGTTTTCTTTTTCATAAACCAGTTTATAAACAAGTGCTGTTGCTCCTTTTTTGGCTTTCAAATTGGCTTCTATCGTTTTCATTCCTTCTTCAAATGAGGAGAATTCATTAAGCGTAACAGCATCGGTAAAGTAAGGCATAGTTATTTTATAATGATATTTTTTTAAATTCTCTGCTTTTACAGTTCCTCCAAAAGGTTTAAATTCATCTCCAATTGTTGAAAAAGCGGTTTTTAAATCAGTATCAAATTTTTGAAATGTGCTTTTATAGGTGTTGTAATTGTCGCCCAAATAAGCTCTTAAAATATATTCCGGATTGGTATATGACATGGTTATTTTTCCGTTTTTTTCAACCAAACCAACTTTAAATACCGCTGCAAGCGCACCTCTGTCCGTAACTTTATTCACCGTATTTTTTAAATCGGTTCTCGTAAAAGCAATCACTTTTAACGTGCTTTTGTTTGACGGATTGTAAGTTCCTAAAATTGTGAAGGAATTGTTTTGTAAAGCTTCTGTAATTTTTTCTGATGCCTGCTGCATGGTTTCGGTTGTTTCGCCAATTTTAATGTAAGGCGATAAAGCTTGTCCGAAGGAACCGGTGCTGAAAATTAAAATAAAAATACTGCTGATAAAAATGTTTTTCATACTATAAATTTTATAAATCGATCAAAATTACATTGAAACGAAACCGGCAATAGTGATAAAAATCAGTTCGTAACAATTGTTACAATGTGCTGATTGCCTGAAATATGACCTCAAATAATTATTATTGCTTATTTTTCACTAACTTTCGTCTTGCTATGATAAAATTCCTAAAATTTATTCCCGCACAACTTACTTTCTTTTTGATTGTTGGTATCCTTTTTGGAAATTATTTCAGTTTTTTGCCTATTGATTTGTTTTCAATATTTGGTGGTTTAATTTTGCTGTTAACCGCTGTTTATTTTTTCGCAAACACACAATTTCAAACACCATTTTTATTTCCTGTATTGGTTTTTTTGATTTCCTTTTTCATAGGTATAGGCGCCATAACGTTTAATAATCAGCTAAACAACGGGAAGCATTACTCCAAAATAATCCAATTTTCTGCGGAAGAACCTGTTTCTGCCTTATTCACCATTGAAAGTGTATTAAAATCAACCAAATATTACCACAAATATGAAGCGGAGGTTTTTCAATTAAACGGCAAAAAAACCATAGGCAAAATATTGGTTAACATTAAAAAAGATAGCGCAAATAGCCAATTGCAGGTTGATGATTGTTTGGCGGTTAAAATGGTTTTCAGTGCCGTCGCAGAACCTTTAAATCCTTATGGTTTCAATTATAAAAAATACTTGCAACAGCAACAAATTCATCATCAAATTTATGGTGAGAATTTTCAATTTTTGCGTTTGCCTAAAACCAATCAAACGTTAAAGGGAATTGCTGCAAAAATTAGAGAAAAAATCAACCTTGCATTAATTCAAAACGGATTTAAAGACGATGAATTAGCCGTGGTAAATGCCTTGCTTTTGGGACAGCGACAACACTTAACAAGCGAATTGCAACAAAGTTATGTGGGCGCCGGCGCCATTCATATTTTGGCAATTTCTGGGTTGCATATTGGAATTATATTGCTCATTTTAACGGCAGTTTTTAAGCCGTTGCATTATTTTAAATACGGAAAATTAACTGCAACCATTATCATTATAGCAATTTTATGGATGTACGCCATCATTGCGGGTTTGTCGGCTTCTGTGGTGCGGGCGGTGACAATGTTTACCTCAATTGCCATTGCGATGCAAGTTAACCGACCGTCGAGCACCTACAAAACCTTGGTTATTTCTATGTTTTTTTTGCTGCTGTTTAATCCGTATTATTTGTTTGAAATGGGATTTCAATTAAGCTATTTGGCTGTTTTTTCTATTGTATGGATTCAGCCAAAAATTTATCATTTATGGAGTCCGAAATTTTGGATTTTGGATAAATTATGGCAATTGTTAACGGTTTCAATGGCGGCGCAAATAGGGGTTTTGCCTTTAAGTCTGTATTATTTTCATCAATTTCCTGGATTGTTTTTTGTGTCTAATTTGGTGATTATTCCTGTGTTGGGAATAATTTTAACTGCCGGAATTATCATTATTTCATTAGCTGTTTTGCAAATTGCGCCACAATTTTTGGTGGATGTTTACATTTTTATCATTCGGCAAATGAATCATTTTGTGAGTTGGATTTCGAATCAGGAATTTTTTATCATCCAGCAAATTTCATTTTCTTTTTTGTTGATAATTGCATTTTATGCCTTGCTATTTTTCGGACTAAAATGGACAGAGAAAAAGGTTTTTTTTAGATTTGTGTTAGTCTTAATTTCAGTGATTCTGATACAAACTGTGTTTGTTTTTGAAAAATATAAATTGGAATCCACCAAAGAATTTATTGTTTTTAATGAAAGCAATTCAAGTACAATTGGCATCAGAAATGGAAATACAGCACAATTTTTTGCTTCTGAAGATTCTTTAAAAACCAATACCAATTTTATGACTGCTTATATAGTTGGTAGTGGACTGGATGAAATTTCTCCTTCCGAAAAAATAAAAAATCTGTACTTTTTTAGCAACGAAACTATTTTAATTGTTGACAGTTTGGGGATTTATAAGTTTAATTCATTAAGGCCCACTATTGTAATATTAAGGCAATCGCCAAAAATAAATTTGGAAAGGCTGATTAAAAATCTGAATCCGAAAATAGTTGTTGCGGACGGAACGAATTATAAAAGTTACCTTAAAGATTGGGAACAAACCTGCCTAAAAAACAAAACTCCTTTTCACAACACGTTGCAAAAAGGAGCTTTTGTTCTCAACAATAATTTATTTATTCCTTGAATTCATATCTAAAATTAGAGGAATACGCATTGAATTCTTCCTGTGTCTTTAAATTTTTATAGTCGTTATTTTGAAACATTTTTAAATAAAGTTCCAGTTGGGTTGGCGTTCTGTAACCCGTTAATGGGGTAATAAAATTAGCTTCCTCATCCAAAAACAATAAGGTTGGATAAGCCCTTACGCCAAAAAATGCAGATAATTCGTGGGAGCTGTTTCTTCCTTTTGAGCTAGGGTTAAAACCGGGATTTGTATATTTTTTTCCTTTAAAATTAATGGTTTCATTGCCTTCAGCATTAAATTTAACCGCATAATAATTTTTGTTCATATAGGCCACTAAATCAGGATTTGAAAAGGTGTTTTTATCCAACATTTTGCAGGGTCCGCACCAAACTGTGTAGGCATCAACAAATATTTTTTTAGGCGTAACTTTCTGTGCTTTAACAGCTTCCTCAAAACTCATCCATTTAATTCCTTGGGCAGAAATTGACATACTGAATAAAGTTATGGTTACAATAAGTATTTTTTTCATCGATTTGTATTTTTTATTTTATTGAAAGTTTGACGCAATAATGCTGCCAAATTTACAAAGATTTTTAATTTTATTTAACGCCGTGCATTAATTTTTTCAAGACTGGATTTAACGATAACGCAATTAGGCCAATGATTATTGGCACAAACGTAAATATTAAAAAGAAAGTTGAAATGTCATATTTCTCCGTAATATCGTCAATCATAGCACCCATTTGTCCGGATGTTTTGTTACCGATGGCCAATGCTAAATACCAAACGCCAAACATAAAAGCAATCATTCTCGCCGGCACCAATTTACTCACATAAGAGAGTCCGACCGGCGATACGCAAAGTTCTCCCAGCGTATGAAACAAGTAAGCGAGTATCAGCCAAACAATGCTTACCGAAGCAGTTTTTGCGCCTTGCGGAATTCCTGCCGCACCATAAGCCAAAAAGGCAAATCCAATTCCCAAGAAAAATAAACCAATTGCATATTTATTGGCTGGTTTTGGATTGTATTTGCTTTCCCACCATTTAGAAAACAAGGGCGCAAAAGCGATGATAAACAAAGAATTTAAAATTAAAAACCAAGTAGCGGGAATTTGAATTTCATTGTCTTTTTTTGCCACAATGGTTGCCGCAATATTGGTGTTAATCAACTCGGCTTGCTGCGTGGTTAAATATTTATAATTCACGGCTTTTTTGTCGATATCAATAATGGAAATTTTATCATTTTGCACAAAATCGTTTGCAACTCTAATTACGGTGGTATTGTCGACCAAAATAGCGTTTTCGGGAATAATGGTTTCCGCAGTAATTGGAAAATCTTTTACAGTTTCTTCCCCTTTTGCATTTGTTTCGGCAACTTGATAGGTTTTATAACTTATTTCATAAGAATAGGTACTGAAATTGGTGTTTACTTTCCAAATTATCAATCCCCAAATGATGATAAAACTAAATCCCAACACCATATTTGCCCATAAATATTTTTTAAAAGTTTGTTTGAACAATAAAAATAGCACCCAAGTAATGATGGCAACAGGCACAACGGTAATAATCACATCAACAATATTGAAAATCATCGCTGAATTGCCCGATAAGATTCTGCTTGTGTAATCTTTTGCAAAAATACTCATAGAGCCGCCAGCTTGCTCAAAAGAAGCCCAGAAGAAAATAATGAAAAACGCAAAAATTACCACGGCAAACATTTTGTCTCTTGTAACGGCACTGTATCGTACAATTCTTGAGCCCAACAAGTATATAAATAGCAAAAGTGTAATAATAATGGTGGTGCTTGAATAATCGGTTCCGCCGAATTCTAAAAAGTTTACGGCCCCAATTTTGGACAAAGGATCGTTTATAACCCAAGTTAAACCAGCAACTGCAACAATAATGATCAAAATACGATCTATCAATGTAAACGGATTTAATTGATCTTCAACTTCAGTTTTTTCATCTATTTTAATGGTTTTGTCTTCTTTGTTTGGTTTTTTTCCAACTTCACCAAAAATATCTTGAGCCAACGTAAATTGCAGCAAGCCCAACAGCATAAAAATCCCCGCCAAACCAAAACCCCAACTCCAGCCCAGCATTTCGCCCATATAGCCGCAAAGCATAATTCCCAAAAAAGCGCCTGCATTAACGCCCATATAAAAAATGGTGTATGCGCCATCTTTTTTCTCCGGAAAATCTTTGTAAAGTACAGAAATAAAGGAAGTCATATTTGGTTTAAAAAATCCGGTGCCAATAACCAATAAGCCCAAACCTGTATATAAAAAAAACGGATTGGATTCAACAGCCATACTTGCGTGGCCCAAAGTCATAATTACTGCACCAATAATAATGGCGCGCCTGTTTCCTAAATATTTGTCAGCTAAAATTCCGCCGATGATGGGTGTTAAATATAACAAAGCTAAATAAGTTCCGTATAAAGCCAAGGCGTTTTCACGTGGCCAATCCCAACCGCCAATTCCCAAAGCACTCACCAAAAAAAGCACCAATAAGGCACGCATTCCATAAAAGGAAAAACGTTCCCACATTTCGGTAAAAAATAACACGAAAAGTCCGGCCGGATGCCCTAAAACCTGTGTTTTAAAAAAGTCGTTTCTTGATTTGTCCATACGTGTTTTTATAGGTGTTTAATAATGATTGTAATTTAAAAAAAAGAATGTTTATTGGCACTCATTTTTAAACCGCAAGGGACGCTAGGTTTTTCGCAAGGCACGCAAATTACTGATAATAAAAAATTAATGCTTTGCGAACATTGCGCCTTCTTTGCGATCGTTGCGGTTAAACATACTTTTTAGACATGCTCTATGGTTTATTTAAAATTATAGTGCATTTGCCTCTTTCGGGCGAATAACCAAACGGTCATAAACGGTCAATGCTAAAATGGTAACAATGCCAATGGCAACAATTACATACCAAATTTTATTCGGATTGTAAGTGTCCCAAATGAATTGTGTCATTTCATTTTGTGTCATTCCCAATTTTTCTGAAGCCGAAGCGAAATAATCGTTTTTTGAAAATTCTTTTGTCACTTCGGGCATAGCTATCGCTCTTTTTGCCATTTCTGTTTGAAGCAAACTCAATTTATCGGACCAGGCTTGGTATAAATTTCCGGAGATAAATGTGGTGATGAAATTCCCCAAAAAGATGGGTAAAAAATAAGTTCCCATATACAAAGCTTCCTTTCCTTTTGGAGAAATTAAAGCGATGAAAGAAGAAAATGTTGGATTAGTCATCATTTCGCCAACGGCAAAAATGACAATTCCTAAAATGGTGAACAAGCCGTTTCCTGTGTAAAATGTGATTCCAATACCGATGGAAGCAACAATAAAACCGGTAATCATAGCGCTTACGTGGCGCATTTTCAATACAAAATAAGAAACCATCAATTGAAACAAAATAATGGCGCCAGCATCAATATTTATAAGCATTTCCGGATTAACGGAATCTCCGCCGCCGCTCATAAAACTTGCAAGCCAAGGAGAAATGCCCGCTATGGAATCGTGCAATGCTTTTGTGTTTACCCAATCTTCAATAAAAGTTGGCAGCGTATAAAATAGCTGGTTAAACATTGTCCAGAAACCAACCATGATGATGAGCAATACCGAAAGTCGTGTATCTTTAACGGCTTCCCAAATATTTTTTATAGAACTCATTACAGCTTCCCCAATAGTTTCCTCTTTTTTTATTCTGTCGCCTTCTTTGAAGAAAAGCAACAAAATAATAAGGTTTATTCCAATAACAATGGCTGCTTGCAGAAAAACAATTTTCCATCCAAATTGCGTTCTTAAGGTTGAAGAAAATGTCGGACCCACAAATCCGCCGATATTTACCATCATATAAAAAATCCCAAAGCCCAAGGTTGAATTAGAGTGATCCGTGTTTTTTGTGATGATGGCAGATGCCACGGGTTTAAACATTGCAGCACCCAGCGCAACCCATAAAAACACTAAAAATACAGCGGTAAAACTGGTAACTTCACCCATAAAATAATAGCCTGTTCCCAATAAAACGTATGCGATTGTCAAGGAAAGTTTGTACCCAATTTTGTCCGCGATTACACCTGTTATTATTGGCAGAAAATATAGAATTGCGGTAACAACGCCCATTATTTCACCTTTTTCAATATGTGAAAATCCCAAAGCACCTTCATCAGTTGAACCGGTTAAATAAAGTGCCAAAACGGCAAACATTCCGTACCAGGCCCAACGTTCAAACAGCTCCATCATACTGGCAACCCAAAAGTTGCTGTTGTAGGATTTCATAACGCCGAAAAATGATTTTTTTTCTGTATTCATTTGAGTGATTTTTAATGGTTATTTTTAAAAATAAAAAAGCCCAAGCAATTAATTACCCGGGCTCTTTTTATTAAAATAATTGATTTGTTGTCATCTTTTAGTGGATTCCTTTCATCGCTTTGTTTAAGAAAGGAGACAATACCAACAGGCAAACTCCCGAACCTAACATTAACATCGTAATAAATGGGTATAAGGCAAAATCATATTTAAGTAAAATACTTTCGAGCATCCCAGCCAAATAGTTACCTGCCGCAAAACTCGCCATCCACAATCCCATCACCACTGAAACCAATTTTTTCGGTGCCAATTTTGTGATCATAGAAAGACCGATAGGCGACAACATCAATTCACCAAAAGTTAAAACAACATAAACGACTACCAACCACCAAGGCGAAACCAAATTTCCGCCATCAGCGGCATTGCTTGCTTGTGTCATAATAAAAAATGCCAAAGCGCCTAAAAATAATCCGATGGCAAATTTCAACGGCGTTCTTGGGTTGAATTTCATGGCGTCCAATTTCAGCCACATTACAGAAAAAATTGGGGCGAAAATTAAGATGGCTAGCGGATTGATATTTTGATACCAAGAAGCCGGAACTTCCCAGCCAAATAAAAGTCGGTCAGTATTTTCTTTTGCAAACAAGTTCATCGTACCGCCGGCTTGTTCAAATCCTGCCCAAAAAGCGATGTTGAAAAATGCAAGCACCAAAATTACAATCATACGCGTCCATTCTGCAGAGCCATTTGTGCCCTTTTTAATGGTATATCCCAATCCAATCACCAAGGCAGCAAAACCAATATAAGTGATGATGCTTGTAACATTGTCTGGCAGCATTCTCCACACAAAAATAATGGCTAAAGTTGCCAACACCAAAGCAATGGCATAAGTAATAATATCGCGCCAATCTTTACCATCCAATACAAATTTGCCTTCAGGTGAATTAGGTGGAAGTCCTTTTTGTTCTAAAGTACTTTCTCTAAAATTCAACCAAAGAACGCCAACAACCATACCAACTGCAGCAGCTAAATAACCATAACCCCAAGAAACATTTTCACCTAAGGCACCTGCAATAAAAGGCCCTAAAATGGCTCCAAGGTTTATTCCCATATAGAAAATGTTGAAAGCGGAATCCTTTCTCGGATCGTTATCATCATAAAATTCTCCAACAATAGTTGAAATATTTGGTTTGAAAAATCCGTTACCGATAATAAGCACGCCCAAACCGAAGTTGAAGATAAAAAGACGCGTTACCGGATCAACAGAACTCACCATAAATGCACTTGCGGCAAGCAACGATTGGCCAACTGCCATCACCAAACCTCCAATATAAACTGTTTTTCGTTTTCCTAAAAAACTATCGGCCACCCAACCGCCTAAAATTGGCGTTAAATAAACCAAACCTGTAAAGATGGCATAAATTGCCAAGGATTCTTCTCTGTTCAATCCAAATCCTCCGTTTGCAAGTTCTGCGGTAAGATATAAAGTTAATAACGCACGCATTCCGTAGTAACTGAAACGTTCCCACATTTCGGTTGCAAATAGCGTATAAAGCGCTTTTGGATGTCCTTCTTTTATTATTTTGTCAGCCATAATGATTGTTTGTTTTAGGTTAAAAAGTATAAAATTGTTTGGTTAATTAATTTCAGTATTTGTTGTTTTTCTAATTAAATTTTCTTCGATAAATCTAGTCATTTTTTCGTATAAATGCAGCCTAGTGTTTTTACCTTCATAAATTCCGTGTGTTCTGTCGGGATAAATGGCCATATCAAAAGGCTTGTTTGCTTCAATTAAGGCATTTGTCAATCGCATGGAGTTTTGAAAATGCACATTGTCATCCCCACTTCCGTGAACCAATAAGAAATCTCCTTTTAAAAAGTCGGCGAAATTAAGCGGTGAATTTTCATCGTAACCACTTGCGTTTTCCTGTGGGGTTTGCATATAACGTTCTGTATAAATGGAATCGTAAAAACGCCAGCTTGTCACCGGTGCCACAGCAATGGCCATTTTAAAAACGTCATTTCCTTTGAACAAGCAGTTGGCCGACATAAATCCGCCGTAACTCCAGCCCCAAATTCCTATTTCACTTGAATCAATATAAGGTCTTTTGCCTAATTCTATGGCCGATTCAATTTGGTCTTCAACTTCAAATTTTCCCAATTCCTTGTAGGTAATTTTTTTGAAATCGGCGCCTTTATAACCTGTTCCTCTTCCGTCTACACAAACAACTATGTAGCCTTTTTCCGCCAAATGTTGGTACCAATAATCGTTGGCGGCATTCCAATCATTGCTTACGGATTGAGATCCCGGACCAGAATATTGTGTCATAAACATCGGGTATTTTTTGTTTGTGTCAAAATTGGTTGGTTTGAGCATCCAAGCATTGAATGTGCCATTTTTGGTGTTTAAAACAAAAAATTCTTTTTTTGCAATATCATAATTTGCCAATTTTTTTGATAACACATTGTTGTTTAAAATTTCTTTCAGCGGATTTCCATTACCATTATAAAGCGTATAAACAGGAGGCGTGTTGGCATCAGAAAAAGTATTGATGAAGTAATTTAAATTTTTGCTGAAGGCGGCGGCGTTTGTTCCAGAAGCATTTGTCAAACGTTTTTTGGCCGTTCCGTTTAATTTTATGGAATAAACCGTTCTGTTGATGGATCCATCTTCAACTGATTGATAATAAACAGTGTTGGTTTTTTCATTTATTCCGTAGAAATTTGTCACTTCCCAGTTTCCTTTTGTAACCTGATTGATGAGTTTCCCTTCTTTTGAATAATGATAAATATGGTTAAATCCGCCTTTTTCGCTGGTCCAGATAAAACTGTTGTCGGTTAAAAAAGTCAGATTGTCTTGAATTTCCACATAAGCTTTGTCAGTTTCATTTAAAACCACTTTTGAAGTAAAACTTGTGGCATCAACAAAAAATAAATTCAAATAATTTTGATGGCGATTTAAAGTAATAACGCTTAATAAATTGGTATTGTTTGTCCATTTTATTCTTGGAATGTATTCATAAGCTCCAAGATTAATTTTTGTGGTTACCTCAGCTGAAACATTATAAAGATTTAATGTTACCACAGAATTGTTTTCCCCAGCTTTCGGATATTTAAATACTTGTTGGGTTGGGTATAAATCAGTTCCGATAATGTCCATAGAAAAGGTTGGGACTTCTGTTTCATCAAACCTTAAAAACGCGATATTTTTGCTGTCTCCGCTCCATTCGAAAGCCCTGACAAATGAAAATTCTTCTTCATAAACCCAGTCGCAAATACCATTGATAATTTCATTCTTTTTCCCGTCGGAAGTGACTTGGACCACTTCGTTTGTTTCTAAATTTTTAATGAAGATATTGTTGTTTTTGGCATAAGCCACTTTTTTGCTGTCGGGAGAAAAAGTAGGTTCCTGAATTTTTTCTTCATCGATTAATTGCAATGATTTTGAAGCCAAATCGTAAACGTAAAAAATGCCGAAACTCGAATGTCTGTAAATAGGCTCAGAATCAGTTCCTAAAATTAATTTAGTCTCATCATTGTTAAAATCGTAGCTTTCAAAATAGTTGATTTCTTTCAAATCTTTACTGTCAACAATCTTTTCAACTTTTTCTAAAGAGGCATAACTGTATTTATCAACAGTGGTACTTTTGGTGTTTCTGTCAAAATTCAGCAAGGAATAAAAGTCGCCATTCATGGAGTTCAGCGAATTCATGCGCGCTGTTCTAAAAGTGCCATTCCAAATTTCATCTAGCGTTATGTCTTTTTTTTGTGCTGTTGCCAAGGTACTAATGGCAATAAAAATAATAAGGAGTTTTTTCATTTAATTGTGAGTTCTTGAAATAATTGTCAAGTTTAAGAAAAATTTAGCAAATCGGATATGAAATTTGTCATTAAAATTAACAATATCTGAATTTGCAGTAATTTGTTTTTATTAAATTATCTTTGTTGCGTTAATAAATTTATTCAAAAATGTCAAAAAACGTTAACGGATTTTCAAAGTTGAACAAGCTTGAAAAAATAGATTGGCTGATTGCCAACTTTTTCAAAAATGACAAAAAGGCGAAACAGGTTTTGATGCAATATTGGAATCAGAATGAAATATTGCAAAATTTGCACGACGATTTTATTGAAAATACCTTAACAAATTTTTATTTGCCGTATGGCGTTGCGCCAAATTTTGTGATTAACGGTAAATCGTACACCATTCCTATGGTTATTGAAGAAAGTTCTGTGGTGGCGGCAGCTTCTTTGGTGGCGAAATTTTGGAGCACTCGGGGCGGATTTAAATCCAACGTGATTTCCACCACAAAAATAGGACAGGTACATTTTATGTACGAAGGTGATAAAGCAGCGCTTGAAAATTACTTCAATTCAAAAAAGGAACAGTTTTTCGAAGTTACGAAAGCCATCACCAAAAATATGCGAAAGCGTGGCGGAGGCATTTTAGATATAGAATTGAGCGATAAAACTGTGGAACTTGATAATTATTATCAGCTGCACGTCTCTTTTGAAACTGCCGATAGTATGGGCGCCAATTTTATAAATTCTTGTTTGGAAGTGATTGCAAAGGAATTTGAGAAAGAAGACATTCAAATTGTGATGAGCATTTTGTCTAATTATGTTCCTGAATGTTTGGTTCATGCCGAAGTAAGTTGCAATGTGGAAGATTTATATGCTGAAAATTCAGTGGTTTTGGCGCAAAAGTTTGTGCAAGCCATACAAATTGCAAATGCGGAACCTCATCGAGCGGTTACCCATAATAAAGGAATTATGAACGGCGTTGATGCGGTTGTGATTGCCACTGGTAACGATTTTAGGGCGATTGAAGCGGGCGTTCACGCTTTTGCGGCACGCTCAGGAAAATATAAAAGCCTCACAAATGCCAGTATTGAAAACGGAATATTTAAATTTTGGATTGACATTCCTTTGGCGTTAGGAACTGTGGGCGGATTAACTTCCTTGCATCCTTTGTCTAAATTATCGTTGCAATTGTTGGGAAATCCTTCCGCAACAGCATTGATGGAAATTATTGCCGTGGCCGGTTTGGCACAAAATTTTGCCGCTTTACGGGCATTGACAACCGCCGGAATCCAAAAGGGACATATGAAAATGCACCTCACCAATATTATCAAACAATTGGGCGCAAGCAACAAGGAAAAGGAATTTTTAATCGATTATTTTGAAAACAAAACTATTACGCACAATGCTGTGGTTGAGGCTTATGATAAACTGGCTTCGGCTCCGCTCAGCCACCCGGATGATGAATAAAACTCTTGGCTTCGGCTCCGCTCAGCCACCGGGAAGATGAATAATAAAAATGGCTTTGGCTCCGCTCAGCCACCGGGAAGATGAATAATAAAAATGGCTTCGGCTCAGCTCAGCCACAGGAATGATAGGTAAAACCTCTGGCTTCGGCTTCGCTCAGCCATCGAGAGAAGAAAATAAATAAAGTTGTATCATAACATAATAATGTATAATATTAAAATAATTGAGCGCAGCGAAAAAAAACAACTAATGGAAGAAAATCAAAAGGTGGCTGAGCGGAGCCGAAGCCACGGGAAGTTATTATTAACCGGCGAATATTTTGTGCTGGACGGTGCAAAATCTTTCGCGGTTCCAACCAAATATGGACAAGATTTAAGTATTGAATCCATTAATGAATCTAAATTGATTTGGCAAAGTTTTTCTGAAAATGGGGAATGCTGGTTAGAAGCAATTTTCAATTTGCCTAAATTGCGACTGGGCAACGCAACTTATGAAGCAAATGAAGATGGCGGAAAAGATGTTTTGGCTGAAAATTTAAAAAAAATATTGCTTGAAACCCGAAAGTTAAATCCGGCATTTTTAAATTCGGAAAAGGGATTTTTGGTAAAAACCAACCTGGATTTTCCAAGAAATTGGGGTTTGGGAACTTCTTCAACCTTAATTAACAATATTGCGAATTGGGCAAAGGTGAATCCTTATGAATTATTGGAAAACACTTTTGGAGGAAGCGGTTACGATATTGCTTGCGCACAACACAAATCACCAATTTTATTTATGAAACACAACACAAAAATTGTTGTGGAGGAAGTGAATTTCAATCCGGCTTTCAAGGATCAATTATATTTTGTGTATTTGAATAAAAAACAAAATAGCAGGGAAGGCATTGAACACTATAAAAAAATGAAAGGAAATTTGATTTCTGAAATAAAGCAAATTTCTGATTTAACGAATGCTTTTTTAACGTGTGAAAATTTGACCGATTTTGAAAAATTAATGAAGGAACATGAGCTAATCGTTTCCAAAACAATTCAGTTAAAACCAATTCAGGAACAATTATTTTCTGATTATTTTGGGCAAACGAAGAGTCTGGGCGCTTGGGGCGGCGATTTTATTTTGGCCACCGGAAATGCGGACACGGCAAATTATTTTAATCAAAAAGGTTTTTCTATTGTCATTCCTTATCAAAAAATGGTGTTGTAAGCCCCCTAGCCCCCGAAGGGGGAACTTATTATAATTAAAAATAGATTTAAGAATTTTATTAAAGAAGTTATTGTAAAAAATATTTAATGCAAAAGAAATTTATCATTATTGGAGGAGGCGCAGCCGGATATTTTGCTGCTATAAATGCTGCAGAAATGCATCCTGATTTGGAAGTTATTATTTTAGAAGGAAGCAATAAGGTGCTGCAAAAAGTAAAAGTTTCGGGTGGTGGCCGCTGCAATGTGAGTCACGCTTGTTTTACCCCAAATGAATTAGTTGAATTTTATCCAAGAGGCAAAAAGGAATTGTTGGGACCATTTCATCAATTTATGACCGGAGACACGATGGAATGGTTTGAAAATAGAGGAATCCCTTTAAAAATTGAAGACGACAATCGCATTTTTCCTGAATCTAATTCGTCGCAAACAATTATAGATTGTTTTTTGGAAAGCGCCAAAAATGCAGGCGTAAAACTAAAAACAAGCACAAGGGTTGATGCTATTGAAAAAAATGAGGATAA
Source organism: Bacteroidetes bacterium HGW-Bacteroidetes-3 (assembly GCA_002842505.1). Lineage (GTDB taxonomy): Bacteria > Bacteroidota > Bacteroidia > Flavobacteriales > Flavobacteriaceae > Lutibacter. The sequence continues at coordinate 17,699 of PHDE01000059.1, forward strand.
GTTCATCATAAAAACGAATTCAGAAACTTTTACTGCCGATTTTTTATTGATGGCAGCAGGAAGCAATGCCAAAGTTTGGACGATGTTGGAAGGATTGGGACACACTATCATAAAACCAGTTCCTTCTTTGTTTACTTTTAATATTGTTGATGAAAGATTAAAGGATATTCCGGGAATTTCCGTTCCGAATGCTTCCGTAAATGTGGTAAATTCAAAATTAGCAGAGCAAGGACCGTTGTTAATTACGCATTGGGGATTAAGCGGACCAGGAATTTTAAAACTGTCTGCCTGGGGCGCATTGGAATTGCATCAAAAAGATTATCAGTTTGAAATTGAAGTCAATTGGTTGTCAAAATCTTTTGAAAATGTTTTAAACGAACTGAAATTGGCCAAAAATGAGCAATCGAAAAAGCAAGTAATTTTACGTTCTGTTTTTGAAGAAATATCCAAACGATTGTGGGAAAAACTGGTTACAGCCGCTCAAATTTCTGCCGATTTTCAATGGGCGCAACTGAGCAACAAACAATTGGAAGAACTAGCACTTCAACTTACAAAAGGCAAGTTTAAAGTATCTGGAAAAAGCACATTTAAAGAGGAATTTGTAACTGCCGGAGGAATAGACTTAAAAGAAGTTAATTTTAAACGTTTTGAAAGCAAACTGCATAAAAACTTATTTTTTGCCGGAGAAATATTAAATATTGATGCGGTTACAGGCGGATTTAATTTTCAAAATGCCTGGACTGGCTCGTGGATTGTGGCGAAATCTGTAAGCCCCCTAACCCCCGAAGGGCAATGTCATTAAGTTAAGACTTTGACGGCTTTTTTTTGTCATTCCGAGGTACGAGGAATCTCATAATTGTTAGCTAATTTGATGTTATTCCTCCTTTGGCGGAATGACAAATATCCTTAACTTAATGACATTGCCCCGAAGGGGGAA
>PHDE01000242.1 GCA_002842505.1 Bacteroidetes bacterium HGW-Bacteroidetes-3
ACGGAAAAACTTTGGTGACTTCTGCATCATTATTACGCCATATTTCAGCCGGATATTGTTTGCGTTCTTTTGTGCCGTCTTCATATTCAATTTCAACGATAATTGGCATCACCAAATCTCCCGGTTTTTCAAAAACCAGTTCGTAAAAATATTTAGGCGCTTTTAATTCCGTTTTCTCTTCGGAAGAAAAATTTTCATTAAGATAATTGCTCAATAAAGTATAATCTTCCGGTTTTTTCGATTTTAAATCATTGTTAAATTCCGGGCTGTCTTCAGAAACCAAATAGAGTGCCGGAGGCAATTTATCTACTGTAATTCCATATCTCTTGGCCATATTTTCGGCACGTTCGGTTGGTTTGTCTGTCACATAATATTTTTTTACTTCTTTAATGCCAATATCATTGGCGCCTGTTGTGTAAAACCAGCCTCTCCAAAACCAGTCTAAATCCATTGCGGAAGCATCTTCCATCGTCCTAAAAAAATCGGCAGGCGTTGGATGTTTAAATTTCCAGCGTTGGGCATAGGTTTTAAAAGCGTGGTCAAATAATTCCGGACCCATAATTGTATTTCGTAACATCCACAATCCGGCCGCAGGTTTTGCATAAGCATTGTTTGAAAATTCAAAAAGATGGTCTCCCTGTGTCATTATTGGCGTTAATTTAGACTGGTCTCCTTTCATATAACCCACAATATTTTTAGGCAAACCTCTATTTAGCGGATAATCTTTTTCATAATCCATTTGCGCCAGCATTTGCACAAAAGAATTTAAACCTTCATCCATCCAGGTCCATTGTCGCTCATCAGAATTAATAATCATTGGGAAAAAGTTATGTCCAACTTCATGAATTGTCACACCAATCATTCTATATTTTGTTTGATCGCTGTAGGTTCCATCAGGATTTGGTCTTCCCGGGTTAAAACAAATTTGAGGATATTCCATCCCCATTTGACCATCAACCGAGATTGCCTTGTGATATGGATAGTCAATTGTATGTTTTGAATAGGTTATCAATGTTTGCGCTACAGCCCTGGTAGAATGATCTCCATATAATGGATTTGCTTCTTTTGAATAATAAGAATATGCCATAACGGTTCTTCCGTTAATATCAACTGCCATACCGTCCCATATAAATTTTCTGGAGGTTGCAAAAGCGTAATCTCTCACATTTTCGGCAATAAATTTCCAAGTCTTTGTTTTTTTAGATTTATTTTTTTCAGCAAGAATAGCTTCATCTTGATTGAGAATAACAACTGGGTCACGGAAAGATTTTCTGGCTTCAGCCAATCTTTTTTGTTGTGTTTTGGTAAATACTTCAGATTCATTTTGAAGAACTCCAGTGGCTCCTAACATGTGATCTTCTGGTGTGGTAATATTCACCTCATAGTTTCCAAATTCTAAAGCGAATTCGCTTCTTCCCCAAAATTGCAAATTTTGCCAGCCTTCAACATTATTATAAACACATAATCTTGGAAAAAACTGTGCAATTACATAATTGTTATTGCCATCAACCGGAAAATGTTCAAAACCAGAACGACCTCCTTGTTCTCTATGATTATTTATATTGTACCACCATTTTATTTTAAATGAAAAAGTTTTGCCAGAAGCCAAAGGTTCATCTAAATCCAACCTCATCATCGTTTGGTTAATGAAATAAGAAGCATCGCTGCCGTCCATATTTTTTACATACTCAATTTTGAAACCGCCATCAAATGGATTTTCTATAAAGTTTTTTGAAAATTGGGAGGGTGTATATAAAATTTCAGTTTCATTTACTTGAATGTCAGGAGTTTTTGAGTCAGCAGCACGCATATTTTGATCTAGCTGCAACCATAAATATGCTAAATTATCTTTAGAATTGTTGTGATAGGTAATGGTTTCTTCGCCGTAAATTCGGTTCTTCTCCTCATCTAAAACAATATCCATTTTATAATCTACTTGTTGCTGTGTATACTCGTGTCCCGGAGCGCCTGAAGCTTTGTGTTCATTGTTTGGCGTTGGCAGTTCTTCATGTAATTGTTTAAACTTACTGTTGTTATAATGCGCTTTTGTTTCTTGGGCTGAAGTAGAAAGAATCGCTGTCAGGAAAAGTAAGGAAATAAATAGAGATTTTTTCATGATTTAAATTATTTTTAAAAAGTGGCGGATTAAAAAAGCCACTCAAGAAAGTGGCTTTTTCCATTAAAGTTTAATTTGCTCTTTTTTGAATTTTTCAAATTTGGTTTCTGTGTTTTTTGGCCAGCTGTTGTTGCCTAAATCTATATCGGCAGTTTGCTCATCGGGATCAATGGTAATTTTTGTGATTGCTTTGCTCGACGGAAAAACTTTGGTGACTTCTGCATCATTATTACG
>PHDE01000060.1 GCA_002842505.1 Bacteroidetes bacterium HGW-Bacteroidetes-3
AATTTGTGGAAATAAATTACGGTCCGTGGGATAGATTGGATGGAAATATTCCTTTTATTGATGGCGTTGGAAGCAAACCGACAGGCGCAAATTTTTATCCGAAGGATATGACAAAAGAAGAATTTGAAGCCTTTGCCGATAAAAGTAAATCGAGTTTATACACTTTTGTAAGAAGAAATAAGGAAGGGAAATTGTTTACCATTCCTTATCACGTTCAGTTTAAAAAAGAATTGAGAGAAGTGGCTGACTTATTGTTGGAAGCTTCAAAATTAGCCGATGATGAAGGATTGAAAAACTATTTGGAATTGCGCGCTCAAGCGCTATTGGACGATAATTACCAAGCCAGTGATTTTGCCTGGATGGATATGAAAACCAATACATTAGACATTGTGATTGGTCCCATTGAAACGTATGAAGACCAGCTTTTCGGTAATAAAGCTTCACACGAGGCTTATGTGTTGATAAAAGACCGGGTTTGGAGTGAAAAACTGGCTCGTTTTACAAGTTTTTTACCTGAATTGCAAAGCGGACTTCCAGTTTCTGAAGCTTATAAAAGTGAAATTCCGGGAACTGATTCCGATTTAAATGCCTATGATATTGTTTATTATGCAGGTGATTGCAATGCAGGCAGCAAAACCATCGCCATTAACTTGCCAAATGATGAAGAGGTGCAGTTGCAAAAAGGTACCAGGAGATTGCAATTGAAGAATGCGATGCGTGCCAAATTTGATAAAATTTTGGTTCCAATTTCAGAAGTTTTGATTGATTCTACACAACTTAAACATATAACGTTCGATGCTTTTTTTGCCAACACGATGTTTCATGAAGTGGCACACGGATTGGGCATAAAAAACACAATAAATAATAAAGGAACGGTCAGAAACGCCTTAAAAGAGCAGGCTTCGGCTTTGGAAGAAGGAAAAGCGGATATTCTTGGATTGTATTTGGTGCAGCAATTGCATAAAAAAGGGGAGTTGGAAGGTGATGTAAAAGATTATATGACCACTTTTATGGCAGGTATTTTTCGTTCTGTGCGTTTCGGTGCTTCTAGTGCCCACGGCAAAGCGAATATGATTCGGTTTAATTTTTTTAAGGAAAAAGGCGCTTTTACAAAAAATGAAGACGGCACTTATAAAGTGAATTACAATGAAATGGAAGAAGCAATGCGTCAGTTATCATACTTAATTTTGACACTTCAGGGAAATGGAGATTACCAAGGCGTTACTGAATTGGTGGAGGAAAAAGGAATAATCACCCCCGATTTACAAAAGGATTTAAACAAATTGCAAAACGCCAATATTCCCGTTGATGTTGTTTTTGAGCAGGGGGAAAGCCAATTGACAATTGAAAATTAAAAGTAGGGACAGGTCGCGACCTGTCCGTTCCAAAAGTTAAAAGTTGAGCAAAACAAATAAACGATTACACAGTTCAACAAATAAACAAAAAAAGCTGTCTAAAATTTTCAATTTTTAGACAGCTTTTTTATGGCTTTTTTTCTTAAGATTTCGGGTCTAAAAATCCGTCAACACGCTTGGCAATATCCTGCAAATGATATTTTGTGTTTGTATTAGTTGTTGTTGCGGCTGCTCTTTGTGCCACTGCTTTAACGCGATTCAATTCTCCACGTACAACTGCAACAATATCAGATTCGTTTACGGTTACCACAGTTGTTTTAAGATAACTTGATTTTCTAGTGCTTGGTTTTACGTCTTTCGCGGTCATTAAATAACCAAGTCTTTCAACGTAAGCCCTTTGTAAATTTCTTCGGTAAGTATCAATATTCTTTCCGGTGTTTAATTCAGACCAAATGCCACTTTGCAAATCGTTGATCATAGAAATTAGAGAATAAGAATTGGTGCCGTTTAAAGTTTCGTTCTCAATCATTCTCATCATTCTTCCCAAATCCAGAATGTTATTTAAAGTTCTTACTTGCATTGCCCTAACTCTTTCTGTCACGCCTGAATATTCAGTTCTTCCTATAATATTTTTATCTATCAACCAAGTTGGTGTTTCAAACAATTCTTTGTTTACAAATTTTAAACATTCTTTTTGATGCGTTTTATCTACGTGTGTATACACGGCACCTTCTTGGTCATACGTTTTATAGTTTTCATAAACGCCTCCCAAGTTTGAAGACACGTGGCCCATATATCTATTGAATTGTGAAATCACGTGGCCATACATCGTTTCTAGATCATCGTAGTTTTTGCCTTTTTCAGCAGTCCATTTTATAAGATTTGGCACTATTCGTTTTAGGTTTGCAATTCCGTAAGCACTGGCTTTTATGGCGTTATCTCCCAAGTCTTCAGTTTGTGAACTTGGGTCAACCACTTCGCCGGCTTGTTGTTGTCCAAATCGGTATAATGGGTCTCCTTCGTGTTTTAAAATCCAGCTGTCTAACGTTGCCTTTTCATCTTCAGGAGTTTTTGCATCCAAGATTGGACGATATCCCCAATTTGCGGCATATTTATCATACACGCCAATGTTTGGCATTAAAGCAACACCTTTATCTCCCGGTTGTGCAATGTAGTTAAAACGGGCGTAATCCATAATGGAAGGTGCTGTTCCAAATTTCTTGGTAAATGAAGCTGAACGAAGTGAGTCTACGGGGTATGTGGAACTACTTCCCATATTGTGCGGAAATCCTAAAGTGTGGCCAACCTCGTGAGAAGAAACGAATTTAATTAATTCACCCATTACTTCGTCCTTAAATGCTGCAGTTTGCGCTTCCGGATTTATGGCGGCAGTTTGCACAAAATACCAGCCTTGCAATAAACTCATTACATTGTGGTACCAGTTAATGTCGGATTCTAAAATCTCACCTGAACGCGGGTCGCTCACGTGTGGGCCGTTTGCATTTGGGATAGGAGAAGCCAAATATCTTACTACAGAATAACGAACATCTTCAGGGCTCCATTCCGGATCTTCTTCTGTTGTTGGCGGGTCTTTTGCAATAATTGCATTTTTAAATCCGGCCGCTTCAAAAGCAACTTGCCAATCTTCAATACCTTGTTTTATGTATTTTCTCCATTTTTCAGGCGTGGCTCTGTCTATATAATAAACAATTTGTTTTTTTGGTTCAACCAATTCACCTTTCTTGAATTTTTCAAGATCTTCATCTTTTACTTCCAGGCGCCATCTGTCTAAATAGGTAACTTCTTTGCTTTTTTGGGCTTCTGAACCATAATCGGTTTGGCTGGAGGTAAACCATCCAACACGTTGGTCAAAAATTCTTCTTTTCATAGGAATTTTAGGTAATAAAATCATAGAATTGCTCATTTCAACAGAAACCATTCCGGTGCTTGAGTTTGATGGCGGTTCGGTGGCGCTGTATGTTTTTACGTGGCGCATTTCAATATTTTGCGGATAACTTTTTACGCTTTCAACAAATGAATTTTTTGGTTCAAGTTTTGTAATTTTATATTGTTTTCTAATAAATTCAGGCAATCCCAATGGTTTTACATCTGTTGTAAACAGTTCTGTAACATCAATAACTGTTGCGGTTTTGTCGTTGTTGAAGGCTTTAATTGGAAATGCAAATAAAACTGGTTCAAAATTTGAATTCACCACAGCTTCATAAACAGGAAGCTCTTCATTGGCAACAATATTATGGGAAACTACCCGCAATAAAATTTGTTTGTCCTTTTTTTGCCATCGCAACACTTGCGTATTTGTTTTTTGTCCGCCAAAACTCATATCATTAGACGTGTTTTTAGCAATGCGCGTAACCATTAAAAGCTCTCTTTCAAGCAAGGAATCGGGAATTTCAAATAGATAAGCTTCATCAACAAAATGAACTTTAAACAAACCTTCATCGGTCACAGCATCTGCCGTAACTACTTTGTTATAAGATTCAATAGCGCCTTTTTTCTTTGCTGGCGTGGCAGGAGCGACGGTTTCATCTTTGTTTTTTTTCTTTTTTTGAGCTGAGGCATCAGTTGAAAATCCAACTATTACCAGCAACGTTAATAAGCTGGTTAAAAATTGTTTGGTCATATAATTATTTGTTTGATTAATTAATTAGAGTTGATAATTAAGGTTCTAAGATATTAAAGCGAATTGTAAAATTTCTTAAATATTTGTTAAAGAAATGATGTAAAAACTTATAAATGTTAAAATTTTCGTAACTAATAAGTGCCTAGAGTTTGGAGTGCCTAGAGTGCCTAAAGTTAAAAATTTCAAGCCCAGCAACCGTATCAAGTCGAGACATTTTCTTAATTTTTTCAAAAATGGCTAATTTTTAATATAATTGAAACTGTTTTACTCTGTAAAAATCCTTTTTTTTAACTTTAAGGACTTCAAACTTTAGGCACTTTAAGTACTGATTAGTTACAAATTTTCTTTAATCCGAAGTCAGGTTTAAAGCTAAAAGAAACAATAATATAGAAGGCTACATTCAGCATTAGCCCAAAAAGCGTTAACTAAATAATTCTTTCACCTCATTAATATTGAATGATTTTTTTTCTTGGTCAATTGAAATAATGCTGGTTGCAACGGCTTTTTTCTTTTGTTGCAACGACACTATTTTTTCTTCTAAAGTATCTTTACAAATCATTCTGTACGCCAACACATTTTTAGTTTGCCCAATGCGGTAACACCTGTCAATAGCCTGATTCTCAACTGCAGGATTCCACCACGGATCAATAATAAAAACGTAATCGGCTTCCGTTAAATTTAAGCCTGTTCCGCCAGCTTTTAAACTTATCAGAAAAACCCTGACGCTTTCATTTGTTTGAAAATTGTTGACATTATCTTGACGTTTCTTTGTTTTTCCATCAAGATATTCATACGAAATGCCTTCATCATCCAATCTTGTTTTTACAATTTGTAACATTTTTACAAACTGCGAAAACACCAATATTTTGTGGTTCCCTGTTTTTTCCTTGATATTTTCAATCAAAATTTCAAGTTTGGCCGAATAATTTCCGTAATCGGCTTCCTCATTTATCAAGGCGGTTGAATTGCAAATTTGGCGCAATTTTGTAAGTCCTTCCAAAATGTACATTTGCGATTTTTCAACGCCGTTTTCATCAATTTTATTCAAAAGATAATCTCGATATTTGTTTTTAAAAGCATCGTAAACCTTGCGTTGTTCAATGCCCATTTCACAATAAATAACGCTTTCTGTTTTGTCCGGAAGTTCTTTTGCCACATTTTCCTTTGTTCTGCGAAGCACAAATGGAGAAATTATTTTACTTAACAAAACAGAAATTTCTACATCTTTTTCTTTGTCAATGGCATTAGAAAAATTGTTTTTAAAATGGCCCATATTTCCCAATAACCCGGGGTTTAAAAAATTGAGTTGTGCATACAAATCGAACGTGTTATTTTCTATTGGCGTGCCTGTGAGCACCAATCTATTAAATGAATTTAATAGCCTAACAGCTTTATAACGCTTTGAATTTGGGTTTTTTATGGCCTGGCTTTCATCTAAAATAATGTAATTAAATTTAAAATCTTTTAAAAATTCAATATCGTTTAGCAGTGAGCCATAGGTGGAAATAATCACATCAAATTTGTTAAAATCACTGGTGTTGTCAGCTCGTGTATTTCCTACAAACGGGTGAATTTTTAAGGTGGGACAAAACTTATCAACTTCGGCTATCCAATTAAAAATCAATGAAGTGGGAGCAATAATTAGTGATGGAACTTTATTTTTTTCAACAGTTTTTAAATGTTGTAAAAAGGTGATTGTTTGCAAGGTTTTTCCCAAGCCCATATCATCAGCCAAACAACCGCCTAATTGATTTTTGTGTAAAAAGAGAAGCCAATTTAAACCGTGTTGCTGGTAATCTCTAAGTTTGGCTTTTATGCCTTTTGGAATGGCAGTATTTTCAATTTCCGAAATGTTTTGCAGGCGCTTTTTCTTTTGGTACAAATCTTCTAAAAAAGTGGGTTTATTTTCCATTTCGTGGTATAACTCGTCAATAATTCCAAATTGATAATTTGAAATTTGAATGCTATTTTTCTTAATGTCACCGGTTTTAAAATAATTTTCAAATTTATGCAACCAATCTTCGGGTAAAATTCCAAGCGAGCCATCGCCAAGCGAAACAAAATTTGATTTTTTTATGAATGCTTTTTGCAAATCTCTTAAATTTACCTTTTGATCGCCAAAACTGATGTTTATTTCCAAATCAAACCAATCAATATCCGATTTTAAATTGATGCTGATGGTTGGTTTGTTAGGATTAAATTTGAAAGATTTTAGGTCGTTAGCCCCAAAAACTTTGATGCCTAAATTTTTCATCCTGTCTGTGGCGTGCAGCATCCAATAGTTTTCAAAAAGTTGTTCGGGCAAAAGATAAAATTGATTTTCCTGATTTTCAAAAGCTGGATGAAGCGATTTTATCTCTTCAATAAAATTATCTTCAAAAGATTTGTTTCGCTCTGTGAAGGTTATTTTTTGAGTATTATTTCCTTCATTATTCAGTATTAATTCATTAGAAAAAACAGAGATAGGATTGTTGTTTTGGTATTGTACAACGGGTTCAAAAATAATGTAATGCCCATCTAAATCTTTAATGTAAATATGTTTTTCTAAACCGTCTGCCTCAATTTTGGTTTTTTCCTTTTTAAAAACAGTTTGCTGAACCTCATATTTTTTTGTTAATGGGGAAAGCACCTGCTGATTGAAATTGTAAAAGTTTTTTTTGAGATAATTTGCATCAGGCTGGTGGGCATAATATTGTAATGACAAAGACAGATCGGTATTTGTGATCGGATAAAGAGTATTGTCTTCAATAATAAATAAAGGCGAAATAATTATTTTTTGCGCATTTATGTTATAATTTCTGTCATCAATGGCTATTTTTGCCTTTAAATTGTATAAAAGATCATTTTCCGTTAAAACAAAGTAAAGTTTAATTTCAGCGTCAACAATGGTTAAAGGTTCAAGATACTTTCTGGTCAAGGAATTTTTTGGATTGAAGGCATAAATGAATTTAGATCTGAATTCCGGTAAAATTTCGTTGAATAGCCTTGTTTGCATTTGGAAGTTAAACAGGGTTTTTTGCTTGTTTTTTGAATGGATAATTTTATTGATTTGCAGTAATTTGAAAACAAAATTACGGTCGTTGTCGTTTTCAAAAGCGTCCAAATGATCTTCCATATTATAAAAGGAAATCATTTTAAAGGATGATGAGAAATCTGTTTTGGTTTTGTTGTATTTTGCTTCAACAGGAAAAATGGCTTTAAAGGCCGATTTTGTCATTTCAAAACAAACCGCAATTCCTGTAGGTCTGTCAATTACAGCTTCGTTAAAAGGCAATTGTGCCAATATTTCGGTTTCATGGTTTGCGTATAAAGTACTGTGCTTTAGAGGCAAAATATTGCCGAATTTCGAAGTTCGGTTAATTCCGGTGGGCGTTAGGGTAAAATCGAAAAATTTTTTATAATCATCCTCAAGCGTAAGTCCGTATTCTTTTAAAAGAATGGACACACGATTTTCAAAATAATTTTCTGTAAAAAAATCTTCGCCATACGTTTTAATAATTTCCTTCAATGCGCTTAATCGATGAGCACATATTTTATCAGTTTTGCCACAGGAACATTTGGTTGACAAAACATTTGTTTTCCTGTTAAACTCAAAAGCCTGTTTGCTGGCATACCAACCAATTTCTGATGTGGCAATTCTTTCTCTGGTAACAGTGTCTATGGCAATATCATAGCCGTATTGTTGTGAGGCGGGAATAATCTTTTTTATTTCATCAAAATTTATTAGGGCGTCTTTTAAAAGAATTTGGTTCCCTTTAAGTTTATTGGGATCTTGAAATTGCTGTGAAGGCGGTAAAAAAGTCCCTTCAAGTATTAAAATTTCGCCCGATTTTATTCCTTTTTGAAGTTCTTTTAAAGAGGCTACAGTATGTTTGCAAATGCCACTATAATTAAAAGGGCAAGTGCACGAAGTTGATTTTACTTTATTTGTTCCTAATTCAATGGTTATAATGTAAGGCTTTGGAGATGAACCCAGACAAAAAAATTCGAAAAAATCATTCGAGTTTGAAATTAGTTTGGGATAAATATAATTGCTTTTTGATTTTGTTGCTCCAGAGCTGTTTTTTTTGATGAATTGATCAATAAATTTTACATCCATAAATTAATTTGCCTGTTAAATGAAAAATCCAAAAATAATGAATTAATTCAAAAAAAAGAGTTTTTAATTTTGGCAAGTTTTAATTTCTGTCAATTCCTTTTCAGTTGCCTTTTAATTTTTTCAATGGCAGATTCAATGGGCTTGTCTGGTTCAATTACGTTGTATGCACCCCAAAATTCGGGATCTTTAAATCCGGAAGTATTATCGCTCATAATCACGGAAGGCCTTAAACGATCTTTAGGTTTGGGAAGTTGGTTTGCGTCGCTTTTCTCCCAATCGGTAACTGCCATTTCAATAGTGGTGTAATAAATGGTGTTGAACCATTTTTTAGCCCAGTCAATTTTAAATCCGAGCTCAACTCGGCTATATCCATAAAACCATTTGCCGTCTTTTTCTCTGTATTCCACTTGGTAATAAGCCTGAATTGGCAGCACATCGGCATCTTTAGGTTTTTTAATGATAAAAAATTTACTGGCTTTCTGTTTATTTTCAAGATTCAAATAGAATTTGGCATTGGTCAAAGCCAATGTTTTCGCATCAATATATAATTTTCCGTAAAATAGCGGATCAGTAAGGTGTTTTTTTTGCTTAAAATTAACGACGTGAATCAATCTGTTGTCAATTTTTGTGGAATTGTCAAAAGTAAAGTCGTAAATATCCACCATATCTTCATCAAAAATCATTGCTGTATTTTTCATAATGTCTATATACAAAGTGTTAAATGGTCCGCCCCGGAGTTTAAAAGCCACCGTATCCAATTTGTTGTAATCGGTGCTTTTTCGCGCTTTGTAAATTGCTAAAATATCACTTTTGTCGGTAGTGTAAGGTTGTTTATAAATTTCAACAACCGCTTCGGAAAGTGAAACATACGATCTTCTTTTTTTGATGGTTTCCCTGTAAAAAGAAGTCATTTTTAGGTCGTTATTATAGTAATTGTCGCCTTTTCTTTTCAGCATTTCCTGCACCAAAGTCGTGGCGTCTTTCATGTTTATTTTAACTTCAGAAAGTTCTTCAATATAAGTTTCGAGCCTTACAATTGTATTGTCTTTATCAAAATCAGACAAACTGATTACTTTACTGGTATAACCTAAAAATGAAACAGTAACCTGGCGAGAAGCCATTTTTTTAGGTACTTTTAACAAAAAATCACCTTGTTTATTTGTAATGGTGCTAATATTTGTTCCATTTACCAAAAGCGTTGCAAATTCCAATGTTTTTTTGGTTTTGGCGTCCATTACGCTTCCTCTATATTCATTGTAGCCAATGGTGTCGTTGAGAATACGATTGTTTGCATAACCGGAATTTTGGAATCCAACCACAAACAGCAATATAAAAAAGGAGGTCACTAAAGATTTTTTGGAGGAAAACGAACCCTGTTTTATCATAACGCACAAGTTTAAGTTAAAAACACAAATTTGACCATACAAGTTACTAATTTTTAAACAAATAAAAAAGACTAAATTTTAAAAACTGAAGTTATAAATGCAAAGCTTATTATGGGCGTTCCCGCTGAAAAAGCGGTCGGGCGTTCACTACTCGTTTATTTTGATGTGAAAAACATCTAAAAAATAGCTCAAACATACCGTCTTTACCCTGAGGAAGCCGAAGGGCACTCCCTAACGCAATTAGTTTTTAAAACAAAAATCAATTTCAGCACAAGTTTATAAATGCTGTAATTTTTATGATTCATCAAAAAAAGGAACTGCATTGCTGCAATTCCTTTTCTGTCAATAGATTTAATGCTGCCGTAAATTTAATGGGGCATAAAACTTTGTGAGTCTTTGTGTATTTTCTTTGTGCAGCTTTGTGTCATAGCTATGGCAAAAATTTCCAAATAAAACCTTCGTCCGTATTAAATATCTTGCGACTAATCAGTGCATAGAGTTTGGAGTGCCTAGAGTGCCTAAAGTTTCAAGCCCAACAACCGTATCAAGACGTTACATTTTCTTAATTTTTTCAAAAATGGCTTATTTTTAATATCATTGAAAGTGTTTTACTTTGTAAAAGTCCTTTTTTTTTAACTTTAAGTACTTCAAACTTTAGGCACTCTAAGTACTGATTAGTTACAACACCTTCATTAAAATAATGGCAGAACCATAATTTTAGATTTTCTTTTCGGGAACCGGAAAACCACGATCTCGCAATAGCGCGTCAATTTTGGCGTCTCGTCCGCGAAATTGTCTGAAAGCTTCCGCTGGATCCACAGAATTTCTTGGCGCAAATAAATATTTTACCATTTTTGCAGCCATTTCCTTGTCGTAAAATCCGCCCGGTGCTTCTTCATAAGCTTCAGCTGCATCTGCGGTCAGCACATCGGCCCACATATAGCCATAATAAGCGGTTGCGTAGCCTTCACCCGAAAAAACGTGTCCGAAATGCGGCGTGCGATGACGCATCACCAATTCTTTTGGCATATTCATAGCGGCTAAAGTTTCTTTTTCAAAAGCGGCCACATCAATATTGGTTGGGTCTGCCAAGTGTAATTTCATATCCATAATGGCGGAAGCCAAATATTCAGTGGTTGAAAATCCTTGGTTAAAGGTGGACGATTTTTTAATTTTCGCAACCAATGAAGCAGGAATTGCCTCGCCGGTTTTGTAATGAACCAAAAATTGATTGATGACTTTGTCGGTAGACAACCAACGCTCCAAAACTTGTGACTGGAATTCTGTATAATCTCTTACGCCACCATTAAGTGTTGGATATTTTACGTTTGCAGAATAGAAATGCAAGGCGTGGCCAAACTCGTGCAAAAATGTGGTTGCATCATCCCAAGAAACCAAAACGGCTTCTCCCGGTGCTGGTTTTACAAAATTAGAATTGTTCGAGCCCAACACTGTTTTTTTTCCGTCGAAAGTTGAGTAATCTCTGTAAGTTGTTGCCCAAGCGCCAGATCTTTTTCCTTGACGCGCAAAAGGATCCAAATACCAAACACCGATATGTTCGCCCGATGTTTTGTCTGTCACTTCCCAAACTTTTACGTCTTCGTGAAAAACCGGAACGCTTCCTTCCGGCACTTGCGTAAACTTGAAATTAAACAATTCATCGGCCACAAAAAACAAGGCTTGGGTTAATTTGTCCAATTGCAAGTATTGTTTCACTTCATCAGAATCCAAATCGTATTTTTCTTTTCTTACTTTTTCTGCATAATAGCGATAATCCCAAGGTTCAATGGTGATGTTGTCTTTATTTTTATCGGCTATGGCTTGCATATCTGCAACTTCCTCTTTAACTCTGGCTATGGCTGCGGGCCAAACGGCATCCATTAAGGCCATCGCATTTTCAGGTGTTTTTGCCATTCTGTTTTGCAAACGCCATTCGGCGAAATTGTCAAATCCCAAAAGCGCCACACGTTCTTTTCTCAATTTTAAAATTTTGGCAACATTTTCTTTGTTGTCAAATTGGTCGTTGTTATCGCAGCGTGAATAGTAGTTTTTCCAAACTTTTTCACGCAACTCCCTTTCATTGGAATAGGTTAAAAAAGGATCCATAGAAGATCTTGTGTTGGTAATGGCATATTCGCCTTCGCGGCCTTTATTTTTTGCGGCAATTTCGGCGGCTTTAATCATGGATTCCGACAATCCGCTTAATTGGTCTTTATTAAGGTAAACCACATAATTTTCTTCGTCTGCTAAAATATTGTTTGAAAAATTGGTGTATATGGAAGAAAGTTCTTTGTTAATGGCTGCATAACGCGCTTTTTTTACGTCATCCAATTCCGCGCCGTCCATCGCAAATCTTTCATAAATAAGTTGGGTTACCCTTTGTTGGTCGGCTTCCAGCGGATTTTTCAATGAATTTTCATAAACCGTTTTAATTCTGTCGAATAACTTTTTGTTTTGGGAAATTTTAGAGCTGAACTCTGATAAAATCGGAGCCATTTCTCCCTGTATTTTCCTGAATTCCGGCGAAGATAAACTTCCGCTCAAAATGCCATAATATTTGAAAACGCGGTCCAAAACTTCTCCCGATTTTTCCATCATCACAATGGTGTTTTCAAAAGTTGGCGCCTTAGTGTTGTTGGCAATGGCGTCAATTTCTTTCAAATTTAAAGCCATTCCAGTTTCTAAAGCGGGCTTAATGTCGTTGAGGTTCATTTTGTCAAAAGAAGGAACGCCGCCGTAAGGGCCCGTCCATTTTTCTAACAACACATTGTTGGTTTGCATAGTTGCTGCTTTTTTTTCTTTGATTTGCGCAAAAGTTGTTGAAACAATTAAAGTGCAAAAAATAACAGACTTTAATGTTCTTCTAATAAAATATTTATTCATCATTGGGTTTAATTTTTTGGAAAGCGCCTATTAATATGAAATCAGGAAGCTTACCTATTATTGTTTTCAAATTTAATTATAAATGTGCAATAATTTAAAAATTATTTGTATTTTATAGTCGTTATAAAGTATAATTGGTTCATTTTATTTTAAGTGCATGAAATTATTTAAGGATTGTAAGGGGCTGAAAATTGAAGTCATAAAAAAACCATCCGTCAGTTGATGGATGGTTTGAATAATAATGTATAAATTTTTATGACTACCAGCCAGGATTTTGTTCTGCTGCTAAAGCGGGATTAGCGTTTAACTCAATTTGTGGTATAGGCCATAAAAATCTAAAGTCTGATCCAGGTATTGCATCTACGCCATAAGGACCATCATATGGAGTTCCTAAAGTGTATGCAGAGGCGGGTGGATTGCCGTTTGCAACTTTTTGAGGAATTCCATCAATTGGAAACATGTCATCATTTTGAAGCCTGTGAATATCGGACCATCTTCTACCTTCCATTAAAAACTCAATTCTTCTTTCTTTTAATATAGCACCTACCAAAGTCTGTGCATTACTAAAATTAGAAGCTTGGTAAGCTTGTGAAGGAACATCAGCCAAGGCTCTATTTCTAACACTATTAAGTAATGTTAATGACGTTGTTAAATCAGGAGAAGTTTTTCTTGCTTGAGCTTCCGCCATATTTAAAAGCACTTCTGCATATCTTATAACTGGAGAGGCATCTGTATAATTTACGCCATCTTTATATTTAAGAGTATATTTTCTGCCACTTACTGTAAAGACCATTCCTGTACCATGATCTGTTGAAGTTGAATTGTCTTCTCTTCGTTTATCATCAACCAACCAACTTGGGTCTCTCCAAATAATTGGGCTGATACTAACAAGTGTTCTTCTGTTGTATTGAGAGGCTAAAGCGGCATTTACGCCTGGATTTAAAGTGGCTACTTGTAAAATTGAAAAGATAGATTCTGAATTTCCATAATTGTCAATAAAAGGATCATTTGGCGAAGCCGTTAATGTATAAGCACCATTTATTTTGTTTCCTTCAGAAATAACTTTGTCCCAATCTCTCATATGTAGATAAACTCTTGTTTTAAAGGCAATTGCAGCATTTTTAGAAGCTTTTGTTAAACTTGTATTTGTAATCAAGTTTTCTGCATCATTTAAATCCGTTAAAACTTTTTGATAGCACTCAGCGACTGTATTTCTGCCTGCTAAAATTTCAGAATCAATTTCACCTTGTGTGTCAACACCAATTTCTCTGTAGGGAATACCAGGATGTCCAGCACCAGAAATAAAATTATAAGGTCTTGCAAAATAAGTTAATAACTCAAAATGAGTGATAGCTCTTAGAAATTTTGCTTGACCAATGTAGTCATTACCAACGGCTTGTGTAATGATACCGTTTTCAACAGCTTTAGTAACACCCTCTATAACCAAATTACATCGATTAATTAATCTGTAACCATCTACCCAATAATAAACATTATTGGCTGTGGTAGCATCATAAGTTGCGGTATAAGTTAATTGGTAAAAAGTTGCAGTGTTTACAACATCTTCACCTCTATTATCACCTTGTTCAACAAAAGCTGCCCCCCAAATATAACCTCGACCTCCATTTGGATTGGTAGAATTATATTGTCCAATAGCTGCTGCATTATACATACCGTTAATTGAACTTTCTATCAATGATGGTGAAGAAAATGCATCATCCAAAGATATGTTGTTAACTGGACTTAAATCCAAAAGATTTTCTTCTGTACATGAAACCATCCCGATTCCAAAAACAGAAATAATTAAATAATTAAATATTTTTTTCATTTTAAACAAATTATAAATTAACATTTACACCCAGTGATATAACTTTCGCACGTGGTGTTCCATTTATATCTACTCCACCAGATTCCATTTCAGGGTTAAGACCTTTATAGTTCGTTATGGTCGCAATATTTTGGCCTTGAATAAAGAATCTGACCAAATCTACTTTCATTTTTTCAGTTAATGTTTTAGAAAGTTTATAGCCTAAAGTTATATTGTCTAAGCTAATGAAATCTCCATCCTCAACAAATCTTGAAGTTGCACTACCGGTTAAATTAGTAAAAGTATTGGAGCTTGCCCATAGCCTTGGAGTTACTCCATCACCTGGGTTTTCTACACTTTGCCATCTTCCGAGTATTTCTTTTCCATTATTGTTTAAATTTTGAGTAGCAAGATCTCTGCGTGTTGAATTAAAAATTTTGTTTCCGCCGCTAAATCTAAACATAAAACTAAAGTCAAAATTTTTGTAGCTCACTCTGTTAATAATTGACCCATAATATTTAGGTAGCGTATTGCCTAAAATTATTTTATCTTCAGCAGCGCTTAAAGAAGAAGCCTGGGATATATCAGTTGGATTTGTAGGGTCGAAAACTTTATAGTTAGATGTTGCTAAATTACCTTGAACTAAAGTTCCGTCGGATTTGTAATATACCGGATTTCCATTGGCTGGATTTACTCCCCAATATTTAAACCCATAGAGAGAATTAATTGCTTCACCTTCTCTTATGATTAAGTTTGGAGCAATGTTAACATCTGTAAATGTTCCTCCCAAAATGTCTTGGCCTTCCGGAAGGTTAGAAACTTCATTTTTATCGAAAGTAATATTAGCGGTAACATTCCAATTAAAGTCTTTATTTGAAATGGCTTTATAATCAATAGAGAATTCGTATCCTTTGTTGAACATTGATCCTATGTTTTTCTTAACTCTATTATCTGGAACACCTAAAGAAGCAGGTACAGGAACATCTAAGATTAACCCATCAATGTCATTTTTGTAATAATCAAATGTTAACTTTAGGTTGTTATTTAAAAGTGCTAAATCAATACCAAAGTCGGTTTTTTTGCTGGTTTCCCATAGTAATTGGTCATTACCAAATTGTGTAAAAGCAATTCCGTTTAAATTTCCATATTGAGAAGCGGATGTTAATCCTAAATAAGGATAACTGCCAATTTCTGTATTACCCACTTCGGAATAAGACCCTCTAACTTTCAATTCAGATAAACCCGAATTTAAACTTTTGAAAAATTCTTCATTAGCAATATTCCATCCAGCAGAAATTCCTGTAAAGTTATTCCATCTATTGGCTTCACTTAATTTTGAAATTCCATCTCGTCTTAATGAACCTTGAAGAAAATATTTTTGATTGTAATTGTAGCTTATTCTACCAACATAAGAGATAATACCGTTTTCAGTAATACCCCCACCAGATGTTTGGGTACCATAAGCACCAGTTACTAAGTTTTGACTGTAGAATTCATCAAGCAAGTCAGTACCTGTTCCAAAAAATGATTGATTTTTTTCTTTTTGATATTCAATAACACCTGTTATACTAACATTGTGTACATCTAAAAAGGTTTTGTTGTAAGATACAATATTTTGAACATTCCACCTTAACAAATCTGTGGTATTATTTTGTAATCTACCATTTGAACCTTTACCATCACCATGTACTGGATTCCAATATAAAAATCCAGTAGTTAAGGGATTGTCAATACTTGCCTGAAATCTATAAGTTAAATCTTCTGTGATTTTGGCAGAGGCAAAGATACCGGCAATGGTTCTGTTAATTTTTGACTGGAATTTGTTTTTTGCTAAAACATAAGCAATATTAGAGATATTATCTCCCACTGGATCTGTATTGTCCCATTGTCCAACATTATTATTATCTACTGTTAAATTGTAGCCTGTTGGGTGTTCAGGGTTTAAAATAGGAGTATTAGGCAATTGTCTAATGGCATTAAAAATATTACCAGACAATGAATTTCCGCCTGTATTCAAACCATTATATTCTGTTCTGGTAACAGCTATATTACCACCTAAAGTTAACCATTTTTTCACATCGTGTTCTAGGCTGGCTCTTATGTTGTATCGTTTCATATTATTTGAAACAGCAACTCCATCTTGATCAGTATAGCCAAATGACATAAAATATTTTGTACTTTCAGTACCTCCATTCAATGAAAGGTTGTGGTCTATTTGAAGTGCATTATCATTTAGAACTGCGTCTTGCCAATCTGTATTAAACTCACTACCGACTGCCCAAGCAGCCTGACCTCTATTAGTTCTTTTCTCATTTGCAATCAATAAAAAGTCTGGTGTTTTAAGTAGATCGAAAGTTTTAATGGCTGAAGCAAATCCGATTACATTATTGTAACTAATTTTCATGACTCCTTTATTTCCTTTTTTTGTCGTAATTAAAATAACACCATTTGCTGCACGAGAACCATAAATTGCGGTTGCGGCACCATCTTTAAGAATCTCAAATGATTCTATATCGTTAGGGTTGATATCCCCTAATCCGTTCGCAGAAGCATATCCTCCAACATCTCCAGAATATATTGGCATACCATCCACGACAACAAGAGGGGAAGTTCCTGATCCAATTGAAGCAATACCTCTAATTCTAACCCTTGGGGCCTCTCCAATAATACCTGTATTTGAAGTTACTTGAACCCCAGCTGATCGCCCTGCTAATTGACTTTCAAAACTTGGAGTAACCAAACCTTGAATTGCGGAACCAGATATACTGGAAATTGCGCCTGTTACCTCTTTTCTTCTTTGGGTACCATAACCAATAACTACAATTTCCTCAAGTGTTTCAGCGTTTTCTTGCATTACAACGTCAATAATGCTCGATGAACCTATGGCTCTTTCAATAGTTAGCATACCAACAAAACTGAATTGAAGTACAGCTCCCGAATTGGCTTTAATTGAATAATTGCCGTCAAAATCAGTTTGAGAACCTGTTTTTGTGCCTTTAATAAGCACTGTTACACCTGGTAGTGACCCGCTTGCATCGGAAACTTTACCAGTTACAGTTTTTTCTTGCGCAAACGTAATTTGCACGAGTAACGCCAGTAGCAGCGTTAAAATTACATTAAACTTTGTTTTCATCTTATAATTATTTGAATTAGTTAAAATCAAAAATCTTAATTATTTTTTAATATTCCTAATTTTTTTGTTAAGGTATTAAGAAAATCGTAGCATAATTAAGCTCTCAATATATTATTGTAGATGTCCCTTTTTTTAAATAGTTGCGTTAAATTATTTTTTTAGATTTTTTCAATTTTGAGTGACTAAATTACTTTATTTCAAGGAATTAATTTGTGTTATATAAATGTGAAAACCTAATTATTAAAGCCTCTTACTGATGAAATGTATGTTTTGAAAATTTTTATTTAACAATGGTGAATTATTATAATACGAAATATTATTGAAGACTCATTTTCCATGTTGCAACGATTGTGGGATCCTATTTAAATTAATATCTAAAGTTTCGGAGCTAAAATAGGCAAAATTCAGGCAATTTTTCTTGAGTTTAAAGAAAACAGGTTTTCAAAAGTTTTGTAAAATTGTTCCATAATCTGATCTTTGTTTTGGATTAGGCATTGCATAAATTCCTCCCAATTTACTCCGAATTGAATTAGGACAGAGTCAAATAACTCAATGATTATTGCCCAAATTCTTTGAATTAAAGTCCTTTGAAGCATCATGTCCTTAAAGTTTCTAAATAGAATGCCCAAGGTTTCATAATCCTCAAATCGTTTTTTTAGTGCTAATACCATATAGTTCATAAAAACAATTGATATACTTGCAATATGGGCATCAAAATCTTTAGATTGGCAATCACCCAGCTTTAAGTTTTGTTTGCAATCTTTAAAGAACACTTCGATACCCCAACGGATCTGATAATAGATAAATCTTCAGGGCAAATTGTTCAATCTGGGAAAAAAATCAGTATATCCCAATATTTCTGTCCGCTTCACTGTGAGATAAGCTATACTATTTTAGTAGGCGATACCAGAAAACAATGTAGGTTCATCATTGACATATTAGAAGAAGGTAAATATACAATTACCATAAGTAATTGAATACGCCACAGTTTTTTATTTATTATCTCTCAAACTACAATTGCTCACACCACATTTATTAAATCTGAAAATGTTATGACAGCTAGCTTCAATAAATAATTAATATGTTTATATTTTTCATAATTCACCAGTACTTTGTTAGATTGATCTAAGTTATTACTTTTAGGATCTACCGGGAATTGTGTGAAACAATCCGAAGACCAAAATATGAATGATCCTGATTCTTTCAGCACATTCTGCATCCCTGAAGGTTGTAATTTAAATTCATTATTCAGATAGT